>JBDKGF010000235.1:0-5886 GCA_039798305.1 Cyanobacteriota bacterium | reverse complement strand
CGCGATCCGCTGCCCAGGCCAGCGCTGCAATGGGTCGGCGCTGCAGGGCTTGTCGTGTTGCTCGGTTTGCGGTGGAGGTACGGTGACGTCTGATTTGGTCACCGTCGGCACAGACCGCGTGAGCGCTGAGTGAGCACAGAGCGTTACCTCAATCACCCCACCTTCGGCTTGCTCTACCGCGTGGCGGAGGTGGGTGAGGGGCGCGATCTCTACGCCACGCTCTATGCCCAGCGCATGTTTTTTCTGGTGACACTGCAGGAGCGCGGCGCTCAATTCGAGGTGATTCCGTTGATGGATGCTCGCCACCTGGCGGAGCAGAACCTCGCGCGCGCCCGTCGTGATGGCCCTGAGGCCCACGCCCGCTGGCGTCAGCTGTTCGATCAAACCTTCATCTGATCCCGGTGGTGCCTGAGTCAGCAGCCGAGCGTCTGGCGGCGATCCGCGCCCAGCTGCCCGCCTCCACCCAGCTGTTGGCGGTGAGCAAGGGGCACCCCGCCTCCGCCATCCGCGAACTGGCAGGGCTGGGACAGCTCAGTTTCGGGGAAAGCCGCCTGCAGGAAGCCGTGGCCAAACAGGCGGAGCTGGCTGACCTCCCGTCGCTCGACTGGCATTTCATCGGGCGGCTGCAGGCCAACAAGGTGCGGCCCGTGCTGCAGCGCTTCGCCTGGCTGCACTCGGTGGACTCCCTGGCCCTGGCGGAACGGGTGGCTCGAATCGCCGGGGAAGAGGGGGTCTGCCCGAAGCTGTTGCTGCAGGTCAAGCTGCGCCCCGACCCGGCCAAGGGGGGCTTCACGCCCGAGGATCTCCGCCAGGCCTGGCCGCAGCTGCGGGCCTTGCCGGGGGTGCAACTGGTGGGCCTGATGACGATGGCGCCCCTGGGTCTCGATGCAGCCCAGCGCCGCAGCCTGTTTGGCGACTGCGCGGCGTTGGCACAGGAGCTGGGGCTTGGCCAGTTGTCGATGGGAATGAGTGGGGATTGGCCGGAGGCCGCGGCGGCCGGCAGCACCTGGGTCCGTATCGGCTCGGCGCTCTTCGGCTCGAAACCCTTGTCACCGCCCGCGTGGGACGCTATCTAGGTACAGTGCCAAGACCGAGGTTTTACGGTGTCGTTGCTCTCCCGCCTGCGTGCAGTTGTCTCCGGTGACGACTACCTCGACGGCTACGACGACGAACTCGATTACGACCACGGCGATGTGCCGGACACCAGGACCACCACCGCCAGCCCCGGTGCCCTGGCGCTGACCAGCGATTTCGACAGCGTCGATCCCTTTGCCGGCACCAATGTGATCGGCATGCCTGGCATCTCCTCCTCTGCGGCGGAGGTCACTCTGATGGAGCCTCGCAGCTTCGATGAGATGCCCCGCGCCATCCAGGCCCTGCGTGAGCGCAAGACCGTGATCCTCAATCTCACGATGATGGAGCCGGATCAGGCCCAGCGCGCCGTTGATTTCGTGGCCGGCGGAACGTTTGCCATTGATGGCCACCAGGAGCGGGTGGGTGAGAGCATCTTCCTGTTCGCCCCCAGCTGCGTCACGGTCACCACTGCTGCCAGCGAAGAGCCCTCCTCACCCACCGTGGTGTCGCGCGAGCTGAGTCAGGAGCCTGAAGTGGCGCCCGCTCCCGCCTGGGGCCGTGAAACCTACGGCGCTAGCGTCGGCTGAGCGCATTCTCATCCCCTTGAGCAGCTTCTCCCCCGCCAGTTTTGGGGTGATCGGCCTGGGCCGTATGGCCCAGGCCTTGCTGTTTCCCTTATTGGAGAGCGGGCAGCTCAGCTCCGGCTGCGTGCAGGCGGCCGTGGCCTCCCAGGCTTCTGCTGATCAGCTCCGGCAGCGATGTCCCGGTCTCCAGGTGAGTACCGAGGCTGCAGCGGCCTGGGGGTGTGCTGCGGTGCTCCTGGCCGTGAAGCCCCAGCAGCTGGACGCGGTGGCTGCAGCGGCTCCAGCCCCCACCAGTGCAGAGCCGCCAGTGCTGATCTCCGTGCTGGCCGGCGTGACCGTGGCACGTCTGCAGCGGCTGTTCCCCGGTTGGCGGATCGTGCGGGCCGTACCGAACACCCCTTGCCTGGTGCGCGCTGGCCTCACCGGCCTGGCCTGGGGCGAAGGGGTGTCGGCTGAACAGCAGGCCTGGGTGCAGCAGTGCTTTGCCCAGGTGGGCGAGGTGCTCCAGTTGCCCGAGGTGCAGCTGGACGCCTTCCTGGCCCTCACCTCCTCCGGCCCCGCTTTCGTGGCGATGGTGGCGGAAGCGATGGCTGATGGTGCCGTGGCAGCCGGTTTGCCCCGGGTACAGGCCCATCACCTGGCTCAGCGCACCCTGGCCGGTACCGCGGCGCTCCTGCAGGAGCAGCAGCTGCATCCCGCCCAACTCAAGGACATGGTGAGCAGCCCAGGTGGGACCACCATCGCCGGCATCCGCGCCCTGGAGAGCGGCGGGTTGCGCGCCTCCCTGATCGAGGCGGTGCTGGCCGCCGCTGAGCGCAGCCGTCAGCTGGGCTGATCAGGCCTTCTGGCCGATCCGCGGTTCGGTGCCGGCCAGCAGGCGCTCAATATTGCTGCGGTGCCGCCAGAGCACCAGCACCATCGCCACCAGAGCCAGGGCGAGGTAGGCCGGCCGCAGGCCGGTGCCACTGCTGGCGAAGGAGCCGAGCATCAGCAGCGGCAGGCTCAGGGCGGCGATCACGCTGGAGAGCGACACGATCCGCGAGATCGAGATCACGGCCATGAACACGCCGAAGCAGGCCAGGCCCACCGGCCAGGTGAGACCCAGCAGCATGCCAAGCCCCGTGGCCACCGCCTTACCGCCGCGGCCGCCCAGCCACACGGGCCAGATGTGGCCGGCCAGGGCCGCCAGACCCGCCGCCACCACCCACCAGTCGCTCTCGGCGGTGATTCCGAGCGGCTGCAGCAGGGCTTTGGCCAGCAGCACCGCTGCCGTGCCCTTGAGCACATCCACCAGAAACACCACCAGTGCCGGAGCCTTGCCGAACTGCCGCAGCACGTTGGTGGCGCCGGTGGAGCCTGAACCCAGGCTGCGGATATCCACCCCCTTGAGCCAGCGGCCCGCCAGGTAGCCGCTGGGGATCGAGCCCAGCAGATAGCCCGCCAGCAGGCAGAACAGTGGGGTTTGCAGCAGTGCAGTCACAGCAGGTCGTCCTCGAGGGCGAGTTCGGTGGGGCTGCCGGCAAAGGCCAGCCAGATGGGGAATTGAAGGATCGGAACCTCCACGGCCGCTTCTGCCGCATCCACCACGATGAAGGGCAGCTCTCCGCGCTCCTCCAGGCGATCAGCCCGTTCGATCAGAGCATCCGGGCGCTCGAACAGCACGATGCCGCTCTGGGGGCCGAAGTCTTCGCGGGCGAGGCCCAGGCAGTCCTGCAGGCCGCGGCGCCATTCGCCCAGCCGCTCGGGAGTTCCGGCCAGCACCAGTGTCTGGAAGCGCTCGCCATAGAGATCGCCGAGAATGGAGACGGCCGCTGCGGTGATCAGGGCATTGCGGTTGCGGCTACCGCTGCTGGGCTGGGCGCCGCGTCCCCCCTGGTTGAGGAACCAGTCGTCGAGCAGGGCGGCACCGGAGGCTTCCAGGCTGCGGCGGAGTTTCCACGGATGGGCATGTAAAGCCGGCTGGCCCTGGATGCTCTGCAGCCGCTCGCGGATAAGGGTCTCATCGCTGCTGAACAGACCAGCGGCCGCGGGCGGCGGCGTGCTGCTGCTGGCCGGCTGCGCGGCTGCTGCCTGATCCAGTGGTGAGGGCTGCACCACCAGCGGCTGCACCACCAGCTCCATCTGCTCGGCCGCCACCGCCAGCTCCTGCAGGGCTCCCACCAGGTAATCCTGGAAACCCTTCACCCGCCGGGCGATCGCATCCGACTGGCCGGCGAAGCTGCTGTTGATGTTTTGCTGCAGTTGGTCGCGGCGGCGGTTCAGCTCACTGATCTCGGCTTCCAGGGCATCGCGCTGCTGCTGCAGCTCACGCAACGCCAGCTCCTGCCAGCCGGCAGGGGGCCTGTCGGCGGTTGTTTCGCCTGGAGGGATCTGGACGTCGTCGCTCATGGCTGGGCGCTCACGTGGATGTTGAGCTGCTCGCGCAGGGTCTCGGGGTCGAACAGCACCGGCAGAAAGTGGATGCTGCGCTGTTCACGGAAATAGAACAGCACAGGGACGGGAGACCAGAACAGCGTCCAGTTCAGCCATTCGCTGTAGGGGAAGCGGCGCAGCACCGTGCTGCCGCGCCACACCAGCAGGGCATCGGCGCTGAACTGCAGCCGCAGGATCTGGCTCTGGATCAGCAGGAACAGTCCGAACAGGCTCACTGCCAGGGACAGCCAGGGGTTGAGCAGCAGCGAGGCCAGCCCCAGCCCCACGATCGCCAGGGGCAGCCAGGGGCTCGGCGCCAGGATCACGCCCTGGCTGGGGTCGGGTTGAGGCGCTTCGGCAGCGGTCATTGGCCGAACAGCAGTTGGGTGAGCACCACGTCCATCAGCGACACGGTGACCAGAATCATCACAACCGCACCGGTGGTGCTGGTGCCCACTTCCTTGGGGCCGCCGCGGGTGGTGAGGCCCCAGCCGCAGGAGATCACGGCAATCTGCAGGCCGAACACCACCGCCTTCAGCAGCATCGCCGGTAGATCGGAGGGCTCCATCCAGGTGCGCACGGAGTTCCAGAACACCGTCGGTGGGATCTGATACAGCAGCGTGCTGCTCACCTGGCCCGACCACATCGCCACCGCGAAGAACGCCAGGCACTGCACGGGCGTCATGATCAGCATCGCCAGCACCCGGGGTACCACCAGGTACTGCACTGGATCGGTGCGCAGCATGGTGATCGCATCGATCTGTTCGGTCACCTTCATGGTGCCGAGCTGGGCGGCATAGGCCGTGGCTACCTTGCCTGTCACCAGCGTGGCGGTGAGGATCGGCGCGATCTCACGGGCGAGGCCCAGGGCCAGGATCCCCCCCACCGTGGCGCCAGCTCCCTGTTTCACCAGTTCGGAGGCGGCCTGGATGTTGAACACGGTGCCCGCCGCCAGGCCGGTGATGATCACGATCAGGAAGCTGCCTGGGCCCGCTTCCATCAGTTCCACCATCAGATCGTTGATCCCCACCTGGCCTTTGGCCAGAGCGGCCAGGGCCTGGCCGCCGATCAGGCAGCTGTCGCCCAGGCGGGTGAGCCAGCGGGGGCGGAGCCAGGCGGGGAGTCGGCGGCGGAACATCGAGGGCATGGTTGGGGGTCAGCCGGCGCTGGGGTGGTGCTGCAGGTGCAGGCCTTTCTCCGGCCAGCGGCGCATCACCACCAGGCCCAGGACCACCAGAACTGCAGGAATGATGCCCATGCACAGACGGATCGCCACCAGGGCGCTGTCCGGCTGCAGCATGCCGCGGGAGGCCACATAGCCGCTGAGGCTCATCAGGTTGCCGAAGAAGAAGAGGGCAAAACTGATGCAGATTTTCTGGGTGAACACCATCCAGGCGCTGTACTGGCCTGCCGGTTTCTCCGGGTCGGCATCGATGGCATCGGGCAGGAGGGCCCAGGG
Source organism: Cyanobacteriota bacterium (assembly GCA_039798305.1). Taxonomy (GTDB): domain Bacteria; phylum Cyanobacteriota; class Cyanobacteriia; order PCC-6307; family Cyanobiaceae; genus Vulcanococcus. The sequence continues at coordinate 357 of JBDKGF010000235.1, read as the reverse complement.
GATCAGGTAGGCGGTGGAGGCTCCGAGGCCCACCAGCAGAATCGCTCCAATCAGCATGGCCAGGCGCAGGCCATTGGTCGCCGATCCCAGGGGGCTGATCGCTGCATCGAGCGGAGCCAGCAGCATGGCTGCCAGACATCCGACCACCCAGAGGCCACTGCCCCACTGGAGGGCGTGGATGCGGCCCTTGCGGTGCGACACCGAGGTCCACAGCTGCAGGCCTACCAGGGTGCTGATCTGGAATGGCAGCAGGATCCAGTTGCTCCAGCCCTCCGGTACATGCATCACCACGGGCAGAAAGATCAGCGCGGCGGTCTGCATGATTTGCAGCGCACACCAGAGCAGTAAGTAGAGGCC
>JBDKGF010000234.1:0-2703 GCA_039798305.1 Cyanobacteriota bacterium | reverse complement strand
GAGGTGGTGCCCGTGGGCGAAAAGATGATGGCCTTCACGCGGGTGGCCCCCAAGGACATCGGCAATGTGGCCGTGGGCCAGAAGGTGGAGCTCAAGGTGCAGGCTTATGACTACGCTCGCTTCGGCACGATCCCAGGCCGGGTGGAATCGATCTCAGCCGGTACCTTTCAGGACGAGAAAACAGGAGAGCCTTACTACAAGGTGCGCGTGGAGCTGGATCAGCTCTATGCCGGTAAGAACAAGAACCAGAACCTGCTGGTGCCTGGCATGACACTCACCGCCGATATCCTCACCGATCGCACCAGTCTGCTCTGGTACCTGCTGTCTCCCATTCGTCGCGGCTTCGGCGACGCACTGCATCAGTAAGGGCATGATCAGTGTCGTGATCGGTTGCCTCAATGAAGGCGATCAGCTCAAGATCACACTCGAGGGAGCGCTGGCCATCCAGCGGCCGCAGGGCGGTCTGGAACTCTCGATTGTTGACGACGGATCCACCGATCACGGCACGACCTTTCTCGACGAGGAGCCCTGGGTGCAGTACCGGCGTGAGGGATGGCTGCGGTTGAGACGCCACGCCACGCCGGAAGGGATTTCGCGCGGGCGATTTTTCGGGGCCTTGGGCTGCCGGGGAGATGTGCTCGTGTTCATGGATGCCCATCTCTGCTTTCCCCAGGACGATCTCTGGCTGCAGGTGGAGCAGCACTTCGCAGACGATCGCTCCGATCTGCTCGGGCTTGATTGCCGCGATCGCAACTCGGGTGTGTCGTGCGCGGGCTCCATCTACACCAGCAAGCGCCTGGATCATCAGGCCACAGCCTGGATGAAGATCCAAAACGAGCCCTGGGTGAATGAGCTCGTGCCATTCGTTAACGGCGGCTTCTTCGCGATCAAGCGATCGGCGTATGAACAGCTGGGGGGCTTTCCGCTGTTTTTCCAAGGCTGGGGCCATGAAGATCGCTACCTCTCGATGCTGGCCGGTTACCTCGGCTATCGCTGCATGGTGAATCAGGCGCTGATCGTGGATCACCACTACAAGTCGGCCTTTCCAGATGCAGCGTCAGAGCCTCAGGTGACGCCACAGGCGAGTTCCGATCCCGTGCCACAGGATGGAATTCAGCCCTCCATTCAGGCGGCCTTCACCTTCGCGCTGCAACCGGAAGACCGTTCTCAACAGTTGTTGATGAACAGCCTGCGCTACGGCGAGGTGGTCTACTCCGAGACGGTGAAGCAGAGCCTGACTGAGCAGCTGCGCGCCGATTACGGAGAGGAGCGGGTGGCCAGGGGTTTGGCTGCCATCGAAACCGAGCGCTTGCAACTCACCGCTTATCGCCAGGGGCTGGGTCTGGATGATGCCAAGCGTGATCGGGCCATGGATGCCTTCTTTGAGCGCTGGCAGCCCTATCTGCCGATGCTTGTGGAGGCGGAGCTGCAGGTCATCCGTGCGCTACCGCCCGCCGAGGCTCTGGCACGAATCCAGCAGCTGCCGCGCCAGCTGGGCACCCTCCATGGCTCAGAAGCCGAGCAATTCACAATCGCCAGGCTCTACCTCGAAGCTTCCTTCGCCTACGAACTCGCCGATTGGACCCATGTGATCACCTGCCTCTCGGATGCGCTCTCGCTCGATCCGGATTACATGCCTGCGCTGCGCATGCTCACCATTGCCCTGCGTTCGGCGGGTCGCCACAAGGCCTACCGCCATTGGTTGAACCATGCCAACGCGGTGATTGAGGGCTACCAGGCGTCCTATGGCCCAGGACCCATCGGGGCCTGGCATCCCGCCAGCAGCAACACCTACCTGCGCAACATGTACTGGGTCGAGGTGGATCGTTCCATCTGGCGTGATCTGGCCGACCTGCACGCCGCTGAAGGTCGGCGCGATGAGGCCGCGCGTTGGCTTGGCAAACTCCTGCTCCAGACCCCCGGCGATCCTGACCTGCTGCAACGGCTCACCGAGCTGTACAGCAAGGCCGATTAACCCGGCCAGCGCCAGGCGGCACGATCCAATGTGGTTTGCCCAGGTAACACCGTGGCACCGAGCGCACGCTCCAGCCGGTGGTGACAGGCACCCTGCTGCTGCGTCAAAGCCTGTACCAGAGGCGGGGCATGGGCGATCACCCACACCTGGGTACGCTCGGCTGCTGCTCCGATCAGGCGGGCCAGGGGTGCCAACAGCTCCGGATGCAGGCTGTTCTCGGGTTCGTTGAGCACCAGGAGCGGCGGGAAGCGCGGACTGAACAGCGCTGTCGCCAGTAGTAGATAACGCAGCGTTCCATCGGAGAGTTCGCTCGCGTCCAGCGGCCGGAGCAGGCCAGGCTGCCTGAACTGCAGTCGGAACACCGGAGCGGAGGTGTCCACACTCAGCTCACAGCCTGGGAAGGCATCGTCGATCGCGGCACGGAAGCCGCGCCAATCACCGATTTCCTTGATCGTCCGCACCGCGGCAGGCAAATCACGGCCGTCGTCGGACAGGGCCACACAGCGGGTGGCAATGCCGGGATGGCGCGCCGGAGCATCGCGATCGGTGCGCAGGTTGTCGTAGAAGCGCCAGCTCAGGATCTGCTCACGCAGCGCCGCCGCAATCGCCTGATGCTCCGGATCGGCATCGCCGGCGAGGCTGCCGGCGCCCTGGGCCAGCAAGGCCCGGGGGTGAAAGCTGCCCCCGGCCCAGATCCATTCATCCTTCACCTTGGGATCGAGGGCGAA
>JBDKGF010000233.1:0-3304 GCA_039798305.1 Cyanobacteriota bacterium | reverse complement strand
TTTGTGGCGAGCTATCTGTTGGTGAGCAAAGGCGTGTTGGATATTCCCCCCGGCGTCACTCTGGTGACGTCAGGGGGATTCTTCTTGTTGGGCCTGGTGGGGCTGAGTTACGGGGTGCTCTCCGCCAGCTGGGAGCCGGGTGCAGGCAGCCTTCTGGGGCTGGAGCAGATGGGCCTGAACATCAGCCGACTGCGTAGCTCGATCAAGCGGCCACCAACGGCGAGCTGAGCCGAGCCCGGAAGGCCTGGGCGGTGAGGCTGCTGAGCGCAGCCTCGCTGTCGCGCACGCAGAACTGATGACCCAGACGCACGAAGCGGGTCTGGCCGTGGTGGCGCACCATCGCCACCACCGGCACGCGCACGCCGGCCTCATCCTTCTCGGTGCGGTGCTGATTGAGGCATTCGCGCAGCTTGTGCTGTACGGCGATGTCGCTGGCCTCACTGCCCTCGAGCTCCACGACCAGCACCTTCAGTTCATCGATCACGCGGCAGTCATCCACGATCAGCTGCACCTGCTCATCGCGGCGATCCACCGAGGCCCAGATCAGCAGCCGTGCATCCACCATCAGGAAATCGGCGAGGCGGGCGTAGGTCTTGGGGAAGACCACCGCTTCACAGCTGCCGCTGAGATCCTCCAGCTGCAGCACCGCCATGCGATCGCCCTTACGGGTGGTCACCGGTCGCAGGCCAGCCACCATGCCCACCACGCTCACGCGGGCCTTATCGGCCTGCTCCTCCAGGCTGCCCAACCCCACCGGTGAGAGCAGCTGCACGGGCCGGGTGAGCTGCTTGAGCGGGTGATCGGAGAGATAGAAGCCCACCAGCTCCTTCTCCAGCCGCAGCTTTTCGGTGGGGGGATAGTCGGGCACCGGCGCCGCTTTGGGAGCGGTGCTCAGATCGCCACCGGCGGCCGCTGCCGCGTCGGCACTGCCGCCGCCCAGCAGGTCGAACAGATTGCCCTGGCCGCTGGCGCGATCGCGGGCGCGGGAGCTGGCCCAATCCACGATCAGATCGAGATCGGCCATCAGCTGGGCGCGATTGGCCTGGGGCTCCAGCGCATCGAGGGCACCGCAGTGAATCAGCGATTCCAGCGAGCGGCGGTTGAGGGTGGTGCCGGGAATCCGGTCGCACAGATCCGCAAGCGAGCGGAAGGGGCCGTCAGCGCTGCGGGCCTCGAGCAGGGCGCGGATGGCGCCATCGCCGAGGTTGCGCACGGCCGAGAGACCGAACAGGATCCGCTCGCCAACGGGCGTGAAGTCGATACCGGAGGCGTTCACATCCGGTGGCATCACCTCGATGCCCATGGCGTTGCAGTTGGAGATGTAGCGCTGCACCTTGTCGGTGGTGCCGGCATTCACCGTGAGCAGCGCCGCCATGTAGGCCACCGGGTAGTGGGCCTTGAGGTAGGCGGTTTGATAGGTCACCGCGCCGTAGGCAGTGGAATGGCTCTTGTTGAAGCAGTATTCGGCGAACAGCACCATCTGCTCGAACAATCCCTCGGCGATCTTGGGGTCGACGCCGCGCTCAGTCGCACCTTTCACAAAGATGCTCTGGTGCTTCTCCATTTCGCTCTTCTTCTTCTTACCCATCGCCCGGCGCAGCAGATCCGCTTCACCGAGGGAATAACCAGCGAGATCCTGCGCAATGCGCATGATCTGCTCCTGATACACCATGATCCCGTAGGTCTCCTGCAGGATCGGCTCAAGCTTGGTGTGGGCGAAGTCGATCGCTTCGCGGCCGTGCTTGCGGTTGATGAACTTAGGAATCAGACCAGCATCCAGTGGACCCGGGCGATAGAGCGCCAGGATCGAGGAAATGTCTTCCAGCGATGAGGGTTTGAGATCGCGCACGATCTGGCGCATGCCGCTGGATTCGAGCTGGAAGATGCCCTCGAGATCACCGCGGGCCAGCAGGCCATAGGTGCCAGGATCATCGAGGGGGAGGGCATCGGGATCCACCTTCTGTCCGGTGCTCTGCTCCACCAGATCGATCGTTTTATCGATCATAGTGAGGTTTTTGAGCCCCAGGAAGTCCATCTTCAGGAGCCCCATCGACTCCACGTCTTCCATGAAGTATTGGGTGATCACTTGGCCGTCGTTGTTGCGCTGCAGCGGCACCACTTCATCGAGGGGATCGGCGGCGATCACCACACCAGCGGCGTGCACACCAAAGGTTTTGTTGGTGCCTTCGATGCGCATCGCCATATCCACCCAGCGCTTCACCTGGGGATCGTTCTGATATTTCTCGCGGAACTCAGGCGCCGGAGATTCCTCGCCGATCATCTCCTTGAGCTTGGCGGGTTTACCGCGCACCACCGGAATCAACTTGGCCAGACGGTCGGCGTCGCCATAGGGAATGTCGAGCACGCGGGCGACATCCTTCAGCACCGCCTTGGAGGTCATCCGGTTGAAGGTGATGATCTGCGCCACCTTCTCCTCGCCATAGCGGCGAGTGACGTAATCGATCACCTCACCACGGCGCTCGATGCAGAAGTCGGTATCAATGTCCGGCATCGATTTGCGTTCCGGATTGAGGAAGCGCTCGAACAGCAAGCCGTTCGTGACCGGATCGATGTTGGTAATTCCCAGGGCATAGGCCACAAGCGAGCCCGCGGCCGAACCGCGACCAGGCCCCACGGGGATGCCGTTCTCTCGGGCGAAGCGGATGTAGTCCCACACCACCAGGAAGTAAGTGGGGAAGCCCATCTGCTCCATCACCTGCAGCTCAAAGCTCAGCCGTTCGCCGTACTCCGCTGTGAAGGCATCGCTCTCTGAGAGCTGAAGGCGAGCACGCAGCCCTTGCTCGCTCACCTCGCGCAAATAGCTCACCGGCGTGTGCCCCTCCGGGATCGGGAAGCGCGGCATCTGGTAGCGGCCCAGGATGTCGTAGTCCTCCACCTTCTCGGCCACCAGCGCGGTGTTGGCCACAGCCTCAGCCACCACTTCGGGCTCGAGGTGATCGGCAAACAGGCCGAGCATCTCCTCTTCACCCTTGATGTATTCGGTGCCCGTGTAGCGCAGGCGCTTCTCATCGGTCACGAGCTTGCCGGTGAGGATGCAGAGCAGGGCGTCGTGGGCTTCGGCGTCGTTGCTGGTGAGGTAATGGGCGTCGTTGGTGGCAACGATCGGGATGCCGAGCTCACGGGAGATGCGCACCATCTCCACATTCACGATCCGATCTTCGGGCGAGCCGTGGTCCTGGATCTCCAGGTAGAAGTCGCCTCCGAACACGCCCTGATACCAGCGGGCCACATCCCGGGCCACATCGGGGCGGCCACGCAGGATCGCCTGGGAGATCTCACCGCC
>JBDKGF010000232.1:0-8467 GCA_039798305.1 Cyanobacteriota bacterium | reverse complement strand
AGCCAGGCCCCAGAAGGACTCGGTGTTGAGCGGGAAGGAAGGACAGGCCGGTAACCCGCCCTGCCAATACCCAATGTAACGGATGTTTGCGCCGTGTGACGCGCTCTTAAGGGCCGGGTGGGGGCGAGCGATCAGCAGCAGTGCTTATCTCAGGGATCAGCTGCGCTTGTGGCCCCTGTGATGGCAAGCGGTCTCGTCACCTGGAGCCCCAGCGTCACCCTCGTGCCCACCCAGGGGTGTTTCAACGCCTGCGGTTACTGCAGCTTTCGCGTTCCCCTCGAGCAGGCGGTGCCGTTGTCGTTGCGCGATGCCGCTCTGCGGCTGCAGGAGCGCCCGGCTGCTGCTGAGGTCCTGCTGCTCAGCGGTGAGGTGGCGCCCCAGTCGCCTTCGCGGGGTGAATGGTTTGCCCGGCTGCGTCAGTTGTGTGGCCTGGCCTTGGCTGCTGGGCGCCTGCCCCACACCAATGCGGGGCCGCTGTCGCTGCGCGAAATGGCGGCGCTGGCCCGGTTGAATCCCTCCATGGGGCTGATGCTGGAGGGCGTGGGTCCTGCCTACGACGCGTTGCACCGCCACGCGCCCAGTAAAACCCTGGCCATCCGCCTGGGCCAGTTAGAGCAGGCCGGCCGGCTGGGGATTCCGTTCACCACCGGCCTTTTGCTGGGTGTGGGCGAAACCATGGCGGAGCGCGCCCAGGCCTTGCAGCTGCTCGCGGGGGTGCAGCGCCGTTGGGGACATATCCAGGAGGTGATCCTGCAGCCCTGGCGGCCCGACGGGGAGGCAGCCAGGCCGCTCACCTCGGCTGAGCAAGGTGATCTGCTGGAGCTGATCGCCATGGCCCGCCGGCTGCTGCCGCCGGAGGTGCATCTGCAGACGCCACCCAACCTCTGGCCTCTGGAGCAGCTGCCCGCCGCCCTCGAGGCCGGGATCAATGATCTCGGCGGGATCGACACGGTGGATGTGATCAATCCCGCGTATCCCCAGCCAGCCCCTGCAACCCTTCGCCAGCTGTTGGCCCCACTGGGTTGGCGGCTGGAACCGCGCACCTGCGTGCATCGCCAATGGTGGCCGCTGTTGCCTGCCGCCCTCCGCCAACACGTGGAGCAGCAGGCGCGGTTGTTAGCGTCCGCACCGGCCCAGGCCAACGCACCCCACACCTGACTCACTGTGCGACAAGCCTCGTTGGAGGAACAGCGGGTGCTGCTGGTGCGCCTGCCCTGCAATCCCATTTTTCCGATCGGCCCGGTGTACCTGGCCGATCACATCCACAAACAGTTTCCGCAGCTCGAGCAGCGCATCCTTGATCTGGCGGCTGTGCCGCTGCTGGATGTGGAGGATGTGCTGCAGCAGGAGATCGAGCGGTTCCAGCCCTCGCTGCTGGTGTTCTCCTGGCGCGACATTCAGATCTATGCCCCGGTGGATGGGCGCGGCGGCAATCCGCTGCAGAACTCCTTTGAGGTGTTCTACGCCCGTAATCCGATCAAGCGCCTGCGCGGTGCCTTCGGCGGCCTGCGGCTGATGGCGTCGTTCTACGGCGAGCTGTGGCGCAACCTGCGCCTGGTGCGCCGTGGTCTGCGGGCTGCGCGTCGCTTCCAGCCGGCTGCTCGGGCCGTGCTCGGTGGCGGTGCTGTGAGCGTGTTCTACGAACAGCTCGGCCGCAAATTGCCCCGCGGCACTGTTGTGTCGGTGGGCGAGGGCGAACCGCTACTGGAGAAGCTGATCCGCGGTGAATCCCTCGACGGTGAGCGTTGCTTCATTGCGGGTGAGGCGCCCCGCCCCGGCCTGATTCACGAGCAGCCGGCGGGCATGGAGAAAACCGCCTGCAACTACGCCTACATCGCCTCGATCTGGCCCCAGCTCGATTGGTATCTCGACGGCGGCGACTTCTATGTGGGCGTGCAGACCAAGCGCGGCTGCCCCCACAACTGCTGCTACTGCGTGTACACGGTGGTGGAAGGCAAGGCGGTGCGCGTGAACCCCGTGGAGGAGGTGATCGCCGAGATGCGCCAGCTCTACGCCAAGGGTGTGCGCGGTTTCTGGTTCACCGACGCCCAGTTCATCCCGGCCCGCCGCTACATCGACGACGCCAAGGAGCTGTTGCGGGCGGTGCAGGCCGAAGGCTGGAACGACATCCGCTGGGCCGCCTACATCCGCGCCGACAACCTCGATGCCGAGCTGGCGGAGCTGATGGTGGCCACCGGCATGGACTACTTCGAGATCGGCATCACCTCCGGCTCCCAGGAGCTCGTGCGCAAGATGCGCATGGGCTACAACCTGCGCACCGTGCTGGAGAACTGCCGCCTGCTGGCCCGCGCCGGCTTCCGCGAGCACGTGTCGGTGAACTACTCGTTCAACGTGATCGACGAGCGTCCGGAGACGATCCGCCAGACCGTGGCTTACCACCGCGAGCTTGAGCGCATCTTCGGTGCCGACAAGGTGGAGCCGGCGATCTTCTTTATCGGCCTGCAGCCCCACACCCACCTGGAGCAGTACGGCTTCGATCAGGGCCTGATCAAGCCCGGCTACAACCCGATGAGCATGCTCCCCTGGACGGCTCGCCAGCTGCTCTGGAACCCCGAGCCGATGGGCAGCACCTTCGGGCGTATCTGCCTGGAGGCATTCGAGCGCAATCCCGGCGACTTCGGTCGCACGGTGATGGATCTGCTCGAGCGTGACTACGGCTTGGCTCCTCTTGAGGAGGCGTTGCATGCTCCGGTGGAAGGCCGGGCGGCTCTAGCGACCGCGACGCGCTGATCAGCAGACGCCCGGGCCGCTTGTTGGCGCTGCCCACCAGCGGCGCCGCACCAGCAGGAGCAGCACCAGACCGATCCATCCCACCAAACCACCGATGGGGTTGTCGGGCCCCATCAGCCAGGCGGGCGCTGAGGGGCTGATCGTGGCCAGGCCCTGATGCAGCAGGAACCAGCCCGCCACCAGGCCGCCGTGCAATCCGACCGCACCCCAGAGCAGGCCGCCATCAGCTCGGCGTTGCAGGCCGAGGGCCAGCCCCAGCAGCAGTAAGCCGATCAACAGGCCCAGCAGTTGCAGCGGCGGCAGGTTGAAACGGGTGTGCACCAGGCTGAACAACACCGCCTGCAGCCACAGAGCCCGCTGCTTGCCGATCAGCAGGTTCAGCTCCCCCAGGAGCCAGCCGCGGAACAGCAGTTCTTCCGCGAAGCCCACTCCCAGACCGAGGGCGGCGGCATTGAGCAGAAGGCCGGCTGTGAGTCGTGGTGTCCAGCTCAATCCACCCACCAGGATCAGGGCCGCGATCACCAGGGCCAGCAGCCCGGCGGCCTTCAGGGCGCCTCGCACCAAGGCCTTGAACACTGCCGGGGGAGGCCCTGTGACCCCGAGTCGCTGCCACGGTTGGCGTTCCCCCCAGCTGCGGCGCAGGCGCAGCGGCAGGCTCAGCAGCAGGGCGGCTACGGCGGGTAGTGCAGCCAGGCTGGCTTCCGTGCCACGCGGAACCCCTGCCAGCTTGAGCAGCACTTGGAAACCCAGAAACACCGCCACCAGCGCGGCCGGGTAGAGCAGCGTGCCCCACCAGTGCAGCCGTGCGCTGCTGGGGCCTTTCATCAGGTTTCGGGCTCGATCGTGCTGCTGAGGCCCTTGGCCTTGAGCGTTTCGCTGTAAAACTCGGCCGGCTCGATGTCGCACACGATCACCAGGCCAACGCCGGTGTTGTGGGCTTCGAGCATCACGGCGATGGCGTCCTGCTCGCTCAGGCTCGGCACCACCTGCCGCAGGGTGGTCACCACATATTCCATGGTGTTCACCGGGTCGTTGTGAAGCAGCACCTTGTAGCGGGGCGAGGGCTTGCGCACTCGCTCCGGTGCCTTCTCCATCACGGCGGCGCCACCGCTCTCGCGGCCCGGCGACTGAGTTGATCGGATCATTCTGACCAGCTCCGGCATGACGACAGCGGACTTTAGGCAGCCGATCAGGCGGCAGCGGCCGCCGGGGCCAGAGCGGCCTGAATGCGGCGCATCGCTTCGAGCACGTTCTCGCGGCTGTTGAAGGCCGAGAGGCGGAAGTAGCCCTCGCCGGCGGCGCCGAAGCCGCTGCCGGGGGTGCCCACCACGTTGGCCTGGCTCAGCAGCAGATCAAAGAAGCCCCAGGAATCCACACCAGCGGGGGTTTTGATCCACACGTAGGGAGCTTGCTCACCGCCGTACACCTGCAGCCCAGCGGCGCTCAGTTCACGGCGGATGATCGCGGCGTTCTCCATGTAGAAGCTGATCAGCGCCTTCACCTGGGCCTGGCCTTCAGGGGAATACACGGCCTCGGCGCCGCGCTGCACGATGTAGCTCACGCCGTTGAACTTGGTGCACTGGCGGCGATTCCACAGGCCCCACAGCTCCACCTGTTCGCCGTTGGCCGCCGTGCCCATCAGGCCGCGGGGCACCACGGTGAGGGCGCAGCGGGTGCCGGTGAAGCCGGCGTTCTTGGAGAAGGAGCGGAACTCGATCGCGCACTCGCGGGCGCCCTCGATTTCATAGATCGAGTGGGGCAGCGAGGGGTCCTGGATGAAAGCCTCGTAGGCGGCGTCAAACAGGATCAGCGAGCCGTTGGCGCGGGCGTAGTCCACCCAGGCCTTGAGCTGCTCCTTGCTGGCCACCGCACCGGTGGGGTTGTTGGGGAAGCAGAGGTAGATCAGATCAACCTTCTCCGTGGGGATCTGCGCGGTGAAGCCGTTCTCGGCGCTGATCGGCAGATAGGTGAGGCCGCCGTACTGGCCGGCGTCATCGGCATCGCCGGTGCGGCCCGCCATCACGTTGCTGTCCACATACACCGGGTAAACCGGGTCGGTCACAGCGATGCGATTGCCGGCGCCGAGGATGTCGAGGATGTTGGCGCTGTCGCACTTCGAGCCGTCCGACACGAAGATCTCTTCAGCGGAGATCTGGCAGCCGCGGGCCTGAAAATCGTGCTGGGCGATCGCTTCGCGCAGCCACAGGTAGCCCTGCTCCGGGCCATAGCCGTGGAAGCCTTCGCGGGTGCCCATCTCATCAACGGCAGCCTTCATGGCCGTGCGGCAGGCCTCGGGCAGCGGTTCGGTCACATCACCGATGCCAAGGCGGATGATCGGCGCACTGGGGTTGGCCTCGCTGAAGGCCTTCACCCGCCGGGCGATCTCGGGGAACAGATAGCCAGCCTTGAGTTTGAGGTAGTTGCCGTTGACCTGGGCCATGTCGCGTGCGGGCCGCGCGGGCCCCTGGGTACTGGGCGCGATTGTCCTATGCGGCGGTGGCCGGCTGGGGTGAGCATCCCCATCGCGCTGCTGCATACGATCGATTCAGCACTGCCGTCGCCGCCGTGACCGTTGCTCCAGTTCAGCCGGCCGGTGCTTCAGCAGATGCGCCCGTGGATTTCGCGGCCCTGGTGGACCGCACCATTGCCAAGCCGGGCCGCTACCTCGGCAATGAGCTGGGGGTGCAGCCGCGCGACTGGGATCAGGCCTGGTCGGCGGCCGGCGTGCGCTGGGCGCTCACCTACCCCGAGATCTACGAGGTGGGCTCGAGCAATACCGGCCATATCATTCTTTATTCGATCCTCAACAGCGTTCCGGGCCAGCTGTGCGACCGCAGCTATCTGCCTGGGCCGGATCTGGCGGAGCGGCTGCGGGAGCGAGGCGAGGCTCTCTTCGCGGTGGAGAGCCGCCGGCCGCTGCCCGCTTTCGACATCCTCGGCTTCTCGCTCAGCTATGAGCTCGGTGCCACCAACATCCTCTCGATGCTGGAGCTGGCGCAGATCCCGATCCGCGCCTCAGATCGCGGCGATCTGCCCCTGGCCGATCCGGCGGCGCCGCCGCTGATCTTTGCCGGCGGTCCCACCGCCACCAGCAACCCGGAACCGTTCGCGGCCTTCTTCGATTTCGTGGTGCTCGGCGATGGCGAGGAGGTGCTGCCGGAGATCGGCCTGGTGGTGGCCGAAGCCAAGGCGGCCGGCCTGAGCCGGCGCGAGCTGCTGATCGATCTGGCCCAGGTGCCCGGGGTCTACGTGCCCTCGCTTTACGGCCCCGGCCCCGATGGCATCACCCAGGTGCCGCTGGTGCAGGGCATCCCGGCGAGGGTGCTGCGGCGCACCGCCACGCCGATGCCTCACTACGCCATGGGTTTGGTGCCCCACATCGAAACGGTGCACGACCGGCTCACGGTGGAGATCCGCCGCGGCTGCACCCGCGGTTGCCGCTTCTGCCAGCCCGGCATGCTCACCCGCCCCGCCCGCGATGTGGAACCCGAGGCGGTGATCGAGGCGATCGAAACCGGCATGGAGCGCACCGGCTATTCCGATTTCTCGCTGCTCTCGCTCAGCTGCTCCGATTACCTCGCCCTACCGGCGGTGGGCGTGGAGCTGCGCAACCGCCTGGCCGATAAGAACGTGAGTCTCACCCTGCCGAGCCAGCGGGTGGATCGCTTCGACGAGAACATCGCCCACATCCTTGGCGGCACCCGCAAGGCGGGTCTCACCTTCGCGCCGGAGGCCGGTACCCAGCGCCTGCGCGACATCGTGAACAAGGGCCTCACCGATGCCGAGCTGCTGCGGGGCATTCGCACCGCCATGGAGAGCGGCTACCGCAAGATCAAGCTCTATTTCATGATCGGCCTGCCGGGGGAAACCGACGCCGATGTGCTCGGCATCGCCGACACCTGCTGGCAGTTGCAACAGCAGTGCCGCGATCTGGGCCGGCTGGAGCTCAACCTCACCATCAGTAATTTCACGCCTAAGCCGCACACGCCCTTCCAGTGGCACAGCGTGAGCACGGCGGAATTCCAGCGGCGACAGCAGCTGCTGCGCGACGCCCTGCGGCGGATGCGCGGCATCAAAACCAACTACACCGATGTGCGCCTCTCGGCGATGGAGGACTTCGTGGGCCGCGGCGATCGCCGCCTGGCCCCGGTGATCGAGGCGGCCTGGCGGGCCGGTGCTGGCCTCGATGCCTGGTTTGAAGCGGCCGATCGCACCTATGAGGCCTGGACGGCAGCAATCGACGCTGCGGGCCTGGGTGGCCGTTACCGCGAGCTTGAGCTGGGCGAATGGAGCGCAGCGGAGGGCATGGATCCCGACGATCTGGCGGTGTTCTGCAGCCAGCCGCTGCCGTGGGACCACATCGATTCCGGGGTGGACAAGGGCTGGCTGGCGGATGACCTGCGCCAGGCCCTGGCGGCTGCCGTGGTGCCTGACTGCTCCTTCGAGGGCTGCAGCAGCTGCGGGGTGTGCGGCCCTGAGCTGGGCCACAACGTGGTGGTGCCGCCGCCAGCGATTCCGGAGCAGCGGCCCCAGCGGGCGCCGGCCAGTGAGCGGGTGGCGCGGCTGCGCTTCCGCTTCAGCAAAACCGGTTCGCTGGCCCTGCTGAGTCACCTGGATCTGGTGCGCTTGATGGAGCGGGCCTTGCGGCGCAGTGGCCTGCCGGTGAGCTTCACCGGTGGCTTCCATCCCCTGCCGCGTGTGCAGTTCGCCCTGGCGCTGCCGCTGGGTGCCGAGGCCGATGGGGAGTGGATGGATATCGAGTTCATCCGGCTGATCGACCCGGCTGAGGCCCTGCAACGGCTTCAGGCCCAGTTGCCTGCCGGCTTCGCTCTGCTGCAGGTGGAGCCGGTGGAGGGGTTCGGCACCAGCCTGTCGCAGGAGTTGGTGGCTGCTCGCTGGCAGCTGGAGTTACGGCCCAGCGCCACCGGCGTTGACAATGACCCGCCGCCGCTGGCGGCCTGGCAGGCGGCGGCGGCAGCGCTGCTGGAGAGCGCAACCTGGATCTGGCACGACACCGATAAAAAAGGACGGCCGCGGCAGCGGGACTGCCGACCCTTTTTGCAGAGCCTTGTGGTGGACAGCCTTGAGCCGACATCGGCAGTTGTGCTGGTTCGCTACGGGGCGCTGGTGGATCCGGCTGGCCGCAGTCTGCGGCCGGAGCAGCTGCAGCACTGGTTCTCGCAGCAACTTGATGCGGGCTTGGAGATGGTGAGCCTGCGCCGCGAATCCCTGCAGCTTCGGCAGAGCCCAAAGGCCTGAAAACACCCGTGCTAGCGTCAGATCATCGGTACAACCTGAGGCAGGCTCAGCGATTCAGCTCAGCTCCGGCATCGGGTTCCGCATCAGTTTTCACGAACCTCTCTTCCTGAAAGCTGCCCGATGCGGCGCCGTAAGACGGGTTCCATTCAGATCTGGATCTCGCAAGCAACGGGCTTCGGCCCACACCCACGAAGGCCGTAGGCCTGCCGCCGTTGACCATCCCGGCGTTCTCACTGAATTTTTCAAACACCGCTGTCCCGTTTCTCCCCTTGCATCGGCGATGCAGGGAGGGTTCTGCGGCCTGGCGGCACGGCGTTCTGCGCCACCCACTGCCTCTCATTCCGGCCTGCCTTCTGCAGGTCCTCTCCTGACCTTCCATGCCTCAGCAGATCGTCATCGCCGAGCAGCTGCGCATCGCCGCAGTGCTCACCGATGACCGTGTGGATGAACTGGTGGT
>JBDKGF010000231.1:0-8921 GCA_039798305.1 Cyanobacteriota bacterium | reverse complement strand
GAGGCCTGCCGCAGCCTGGGGGTTGGCCCCTGGGGCAGTTTCTGGCGGGTGGCCCTCCCCATGGCACTTCCGGCCATCGGAGCTGGTGTGGCCCTGGGGGGCATGGAGGTGGTGAACGAACTCGGTGCGGTGCAGCTGCTCGGTGTGCCGACGCTCTCCACCGGCATCCTCAACCGCTGGCAACAGGATGGCGACCCCCAGGGAGCCGTGGCCCTGGCACTGATGGCGCTGGTGATCGTGGCCCTGCTGGTGGGCGCGGAGCGCAACCTGCGCCAGCGCAGCCGCTGCTGGAATCTGGGCAACGATGGCGATGCCGACCCCCAGTGGCGCCTGCAGGGGCAACGGCGCTGGCTCAGCCAGGCCCTGTGCCTGCTCCCGCCGCTGATCACCCTGGGACTTCCGGTGATCTGGACTGGGTTCAGCTGGGATCAGATCCGCTCAGAAGACACCACGGAGCTGCTGGCCCTCGGCAGCCGCAGCTTCGGTCTGGCCCTGCTGGCTGCGGTCCTCACGGTGGGTGGTGGCCTGCTGCTCGCCATCGCCAAGCGCTGGATTCCCAACATCCCGCTGCAACGGCTCACCTTCATCGCCGGTCTCGGCTACGCCATTCCCGGCACGGTGCTGGCCCTGGCCCTGATGCTGATCGGCGGTCCGCTGGCCCTGGCGCCCCTGCTGCTGTTGGTGTGGGGTTACAGCGATCGGTTTCTGGCCGTATCGAAGGGCGGACTCGACGCCGCCCTGGAGCGGATTCCCCCCAGTGTGGATGAAGCCGCCACATCCCTTGGCAACAGCTGGCTGGGCGTGTTGCAGCGGGTGCATCTACCCCTGCTGCGCGGTCCGCTGCTGGTGGGGGGACTGCTGGTGTTCGTGGACACGGTGAAGGAACTGCCGCTCACCTTTGCCCTGCGCCCCTTTGATTTCGACACGCTGGCCGTGCGGGTGTACCAGTACGCCAGCGATGAACGGGTGGGTGCGGCCCTGGTGCCGGCCCTGCTGATCCTGGCCCTGGGGATCCTGGCCGCCATGGCGCTGATCCCCAACCTGGAGCGCCTGGAGCGCAGCTGAACGCCGGGATCTCCTTCAGCCCCGCCACCACTGCTGCACCACATCAGGAGTGCCATACCAGCTCGAACCAAAGGCACCCCCATGAGCCACGCCGGGCAAGGTGATCGGCTCCGAACCGCGCAACAGCGCTGACTGCACCGGCACCAGGCCATCCCCCTCCAGGTCACGGCGGCCAGCAATGGCCTGATACGAGCCCGGAGCCATGCGTTGACTGAGGGCGGAGCCATCCGCGGCCGACAACGCACCGGCAACAGAGACGTAGTGCACCTGATCGGCGAAGCAGGCCCCGGGGTAGCGGCGATCCACCATCTGCCGCAGCGGTGTGGCCCGCACCGCGGTGTGGGGGCTTCCCAGCATGTAAAGCCGATCAGCCCAGCGCTTGCCGTTGTAGACGCGGCCGGCGAAGGCATCATCCGCCAGAAAAAGGCGCAGCATCACGCCGCCGGAGCTGTGACCGATCAGGGTCACCTTGCCGGTGGCGGAACCCTTAGCCAGGGCTTCTGCCTGAGCGGCCACCCGATCCAACAGGCGCCGCCAGCCGAAGGCCCAGGAGGTGAGCAGCCAATCGAAGCGATTGGCCGGCACCAGCTCAACCGGCTGCTGCGTGTGCTGCCTGAGCCAGCTGCACATCGGCTGATAGGCCTCTTCGGTGATCAGAAATCCCCCCAGGATCAACACGGGTTGAGCCGACACGTGTGGCGTTCTCGTTGGACAGGGTCTATGGTGATGGAGTGAACCGATCGGCGAGCACCAACGCGCCGCATCCCTTCACGCCCGATCCGCTCTCCCGTGAAAGGGAGTTTGAACGGCAACCGTTTTCTTGGTTGTCATCGAGGCAAAGCGACAGATAACGCAAAGCGACACAACAATGACCATTCACATCCCCACGCCAAAACCACAGAACAGCTCCAGCCACCGCCCCAGACCCCACCAGCAGCATCCAAGGCCCCATCAGCCCACCTGGGAGGAGCTGCTCGGTCGGCGCTGAATCAGGGCATCGGCAGAAGCCTGAGCCCCTCGCTTGAATGGCGGCTGGTTGATCAAGCCCATGGAGCCGCACTGGCTGAAACTGCGCTGGCCCCTCACCGTGCTGGCGCTCGGCGCCATGGTGATGGCCCTTCTGATGCGCAGCAGCCAGCACCCGATCCAGCTGCGACTGGTGCTGAGCTTTGCCGAACCGCTCCAGCTGGCCGGTCGGGTTCAGGGGGTGCTGAGTATGCCGAATGGCGTGAAGATTGAGCCGGCGAGCAGCCTGCACGTGCGCGTCACCGAGCAGGCTCCGATCGATTTGAGTGTGAACAACACCAGCCCTGTGAAGGTGGAGGTGAGCAATCCCCAACCGATTGAGCTCAGGATGGGCGAAGACAAACCCATGGAGTTAGACGTACAGCCCAAGGCACCTGTGAACGTGAAGATCGGCCTGTGATTCGGGCCAACTGTCGTTAGCGTGCGGCCAGCGCTGTAGGCACTGATGGCTCCGGAGCGGTTCTTCCTCGAACTCACACCACCGACTGAACTGCTCAGAAACGCTCCCCATGTGGTGATCGTGGGTGGCGGCTTTGCCGGCCTCAAAGCAGCCCACGCCCTTGCGGGCAAAACGGTGCGCGTCACCCTGATCGACAAGCGCAATTTCAACCTGTTCCAGCCCCTGCTGTATCAGGTGGCATCCGGACTGGTCTCGCAGACGGATGTGGCCTCACCGCTGCGGATCATGCTGGGGCAGGCCCCCAACGTGCAGATCCTGATGGGAGAGGTGGAGGACATCGACCCGACCGCCCGCGAGGTGATCTTCAACGATCGTCGACTGCACTACGACCACTTGATCGTGGCGGCCGGGGCCACCAGCAGCTTCTTCGGCCACGACGACTGGGCGCAATTCGCCACGCCGATGAAGTCGCTGGAGGATGCCTATGGCATTCGCAAGCGGGTGCTGGGTGCGCTTGAGGAAGCCGAGCAGACCCCGGATCCAGCCAAGCGCCGCCTGCTGCAGTCGGTGGTGGTGGTGGGGGGTGGCCCCACGGGTTGCGAGCTGGCGGGCTCCCTCAACGATCTGATGCTCCACACCCTGAAACGGGACTTCAAGCAGATCGATCCCAGTCAGTGCAAGGTGACCCTCGTGGACCCCGGCGATCGGGTGCTGCGGGCCATGGATCCCCAGCTCTCCAAGGCAGCCGGCGATCACCTCAAGCGCTGCGGCGTTGAGCTGCTGCTGGGCGGCCGCGTGAAAACGATTGAAGAGAACAAGCTGGTGGTGACCACCAGCGATGGTGAGGTAACCCTCGAGGCCAGCACGATCTGCTGGACCGCAGGGGTGGCCGCCTCTCCCCTGGGCAAGCTGCTGGCCGAGCGCACAGGATGCAGCGTTGACCGGGGCGGACGACTACCGGTGGAGCCGGATTTTTCAATCGCCGGACATCCCGAGATCCGGGTGGTGGGTGATCTGTGCAGCTACAGCCACACCAAGAACGGCAAACCACTGCCCGGCATGGCCGGCCCCGCCGTGCAGATGGGGGGATGGGTGGCCAAGGACATCCTGGCCAAGCTGCAGAACCAGCCCCATTCCCCCTTCGTGTTCAGCGATTTCGGCAGCATGGCGGTGGTGGGACCACTGTTTGCCGTGGCCGATCTGCGGGGCCTGAAGGTGAGCGGTCCTCTGGGCTGGCTGCTATGGGGATTGGCTCACCTCGCCTTCATCCCCGACAACGAAAACCGCATCACCCTGCTCACCAAGTGGCTGTGGATGATCGTCACCCGCGAGCGCTCGGCCCTGGTGATCACCGAAGCCCCGTCATGAAGCAGGGGCAGCGGGCGGCAACGGCTCATCCGCAATGTCCTTGAGGGCGTGATAGACGGGCTGATCCACCAGTAATCGGCTCACATAGGCCGCCAGCACCGACGTCAGCAGCAACCCGGGCAGGAGCTGCTGATCGCCGGCCATACGCACGCCGAAGAGCACCGCCATCACCGGCAACTGCGTGGCCCCGGCCAGACCGGCCACCATCCCCAGGGCCAAGCCCATCTGGGGCACCATGCCGGCATCGCCAAGGCTGCGGCCGAGCACCGCTCCAAAGGCAAACGACGGATCGATCAGACCACCGGGAATACCGGCGCCCAGCGCCAGCACCGGGCCGATCACCCGCACCACCAGGGTGAACAGATCCCCGAGCAATCCAGGCAGCAGAGCGTTGGTGGGAGCGCCTCCCTCGATCATGTGGCTCATCAGCAATTCACCGTCGCACCCGGAGGCACCACCACTGAGCAGCAGAAACGCACTCAGGCACGCCCCCAGCCCCAGCCCCAGCCGCAGGGGATGACGCTGAAGCAGCAGGCGGAACCGACGCGTGGCCTGCAGGAGAGTGCGCGCAAACACAGCGCCCAGCGTCCCGGCCAACACACCGATCGGAAGAGCCCAGGCGAACTGGATCAGCTCAGCGGGTGCCACGCCAACCATGCCGAGCGCAAATTCCCGCTCACCCACCGCACTGCTCACCGCCGCAGCCAGGGCACTGATCACCAGAGCCGGCCAGATCAGCCGCATCGAAAACGTACCCAGAAATTCCTCGGCCACGAACACCACACCCATCAGCGGGGTGTTGAAGCCGCCGGCCAGGCCAGCGCCACCAGCCACCGCCAGCAGATCACCGTGGCTGAGATCCGCCAGCAAGCGGGGGAAGCGACGGCGCAGCCAGTGGGCCGCCGAAGCACCGATCTGCACCACGGGACCCTCACGCCCCATCGGCATCAGGCTCAGGCTGGCCAGGGTCCACAACAGCAAACGCTGCAGGCTGGGCACCAGGCCAAGCAGAGCACCCGCCTGCTCCGGGTGCTCAAGGCTGGTCATGGTCTGAGGAATGCCTGAACCCTTGCCGCGGGCGAAGATGCCGCTCTGCAGCAGCATCAACAGCGGGAAGACCAACACAGGCGAGCAGGCCAGGGCCACGGTGATCGGCCGCCAGCCCGAGCCACTGAAAGCGGGCAACAGGCTGAGCAACTGATCAGCCCAACGGTCCACGAGATTGAAGGGCCAGCACAGCAGCCCTACAAACAATCCCAGCAGCGCAAGCTGGGCCAGGCGCCGGATCAGCGCGTTCATTGCCTTCATCGTTGCCGCCGTCAGGAGAGCCGTTTCTGAACGCGCCCAAGAATCAGCGCAATCAAGATGGCCACGTATAGCTGACCACTGATGGTGATCACGTTGGCGATCACCTGAACATTGATGTTGCTGGGGATGAGCACAGCGGTGCCAGCGGTGGTGAGCAGCCCGAAGGAAGCGGCCATCAGGGCAGGTGCAACAGCCACGCCGCCCCCACCCGCACCGGCAACCGGTGGCAGAGCCGACAGCACAAAGGCCGAGGGCTGCAGAACCCACATCGCCGTGAGCAGAACACCCCCGGCAATGCCAACCGTGAGGTAGCCGGCCGCCGCACCAAGAACCACCGATGTGGTGACGAACGGCTCACGAATCAATGACTTCACCTTCCGGACCACCGTGAGGACGAGGAAGGCCATCCACACCACGACGTGGGGCAGGGTGAGCTGGCGTGCCAACACTGGGCTCCACAGCATGGCTGCATGCCAGATCACCTCCAGGGTGATGGCCATGCAGCCCATCGCATACATCAGCGGTCGTGTGGCACGCAGAGAGCTGAAGCGACTCACGAACACCATCAACACGGTGGCCTGGCCGACCAGCAGCAGCGATAGCAACGGCGGGAACAGCTGAGCCACCGGCAGCAGCAGCAGCATCGACAGCTCATAAGCCAGCGTGATGCGATAACCGAAGTGACGGCCGCGGATCCGCTGCAGCTGTTCGCGACTGATCCTCAACGCAGCTTCAGAGGCCGGGGCTGCTCTGCATGATGCCGCCGTCGGCAAAGATGCTGGTGGCGGTGATGTAGCTGGCTGCGTCGCTAGCGAGGAAGGCCACCACCTTGGCGATCTCCTCAGGTTGGGCCATGCGGCCCATGGGGATCGCGGCGTTGAGCTTGGCCAGCAGCTCCGGATTGTTCATGGTGGAATCGTTGATCGGCGTGGCCACCGCACCGGGGCCCACGTTCACGATCGACACACCCTTGGAGGCCAGCTCCACACCGGCGGTGCGGGTGAGCATGCGAACGCCGCCCTTGGCCACGCAGTAGGGCGTGTTGTTGGGCATCGGCCAGTCCTCGTGCACCGAGGAGATATTGATGATGCGGCCGCCGCTGCCCTGAGCGATCATCTGCTTGGCGGCGTACTGGGTGGCAAAGAACACACCGCGCAGGTTCACGTTCAGCACCTTGTCGAAATCCTCGGGGGTGGTGTCGAGGATGGAAGTGCGGGTTTCGATGCCGGCGTTGTTCACCATCACATCAAGCCGTCCGTAGCGATTCACGGCTTCTTGCACCAGCCGCTGCAGATCCTCGAGCTTCGAGACATCGGCCTGCACACCGAAGCAGCTGCCGCCGAGCTCACCGATCTCCTGCTCGATCGCCTCCGTGGCTTCGGGGTGGGAGCGGTAGTCGATCACCACACGGGCACCAAGGCGGGCCACCACCTCCACGATCGACTTGCCGATCCCGCTGTTACCGCCCGTCACGATGATCACCTTGCCCTTGAGCAGGTTGGAGAGGGTCTCGAGGGCGTAGGGATTCGTTGAGGTCATGAGGCAGGCCGCCGCGTGCGGCTGAGGACTGGCTGGACGCTAGGGGGTATGAGCCATCCTGCCTGCGATCTGCAACACCAGCTGTGTGATCCTGCGCTCATATGACAGAGCAGTGACATTTCCGGCAGGTTCCCTACGGTTAATGGACTGATCCGAGCTGCTTGCCGATGTCCGCCGGTGTGATCCGCAGAGCTATTCACAGCGACCGTTTTCCCAAGCCGGTGGCGTCCTACAGCCAGGGCTTCCAGATGGGCAACATGCTGTTCATCACTGGACAGCTGCCGGTGGATCCCACCACCAACCTCAAGGTCGGCGATGGTGACATCACCCTGGAATCACGGCAGGTGATGCGGAACATGCAGGCGGTGCTGGAGGAAGCAGGCTTCGGCTTCGAGCACCTGGTGAGCGCCACCGTTTATCTCACCGACATCGACACACTCGACACCTTCGATGCCGTGTGGCAGGAGTATTTCCCCGACCCGATGGCTTACCCCTCCCGTGCCGTGGTGGAAGTGTCGGCCCTGGTGCTGGGCATCCAGCTCGAGATTTCCGCCATCGCCATCAAAGACTGAGCGCTGCGGCCATGAACGATCCCTTCAGCCTGGCGCCGCAGCCAGAGACCTACTGGCATCTCTGGACCGGCACGGACGGCATCAGCCGCCAGCAGCAGTGCACGATCAGTGCGTTCCAGCTCGGGCAGCTGGGCCCCGGCGATTCCCCCCAGTTCTCGAGGCCCCTGTTCGATCAGGGCAATGCCTTCGTCACCTACCTGCCGGTGGGATGGACCGCCGATTGGCACGAAAACCACGTGCCGAAATGGATCTATGTACTGCGGGGTGCCTGGTCGGTGCAGAGCATGGACGGCCAGATCGCGATCATGCGCGCCGGCGAGTACTCGTTCGGCGGCGATCAGGGCTGCATCGCCACCCCCGAGGGCCACAAGGGTCATCTCTCCGCCCAGGTCGGCGATGAACCCTGCGTGCAGCTGATCATTCAACGCAACGACGAGGCCTGGAGGCAGGCCCCGCCGGGCTTCTTCCAATGAACCGACCCTCGGGCTGCACAGAGAGCTACGACCCGCGCTTCGAGTCGCTGGTGTTGTTCAACGCCGAGCTCGAACTGTTGGCGGAAGGCTTCCGTTGGTTGGAGGGACCAGTGTGGTTCGGCGATCAGCGCTGCCTGTTGTTCAGTGACATCCCGGGCAACCGCACGCTGCGCTGGAGCAAACAGCATGGCGTCAGCGCCTTTCTGGAACCATCGGAGTTTGCCAACGGCCAGACGCGCGATCGCGAAGGCCGGCTCATTCAGTGCCATCACCGCAGCCGCTGCCTCACGCGTCTGGAGCACAACGGCAGCATCACCACGCTGGTGTCGCAAGCCAACGGCCATCGCCTCAACGCCCCCAACGACGTGGTGGTGAAGAGCGATGGCTCGATCTGGTTCAGCGATCCGCTCTACGGCCTGCTGAACGACTACGAGGGCGGCCGGCAACGCTCGGAGCAACCGCCAGCCCTGTATCGCTTCGAGCCTGATAGCGGCCGGATCGAAGCGGTCGCCACCGACTTCGATGGCCCCAACGGGCTGGCCTTCTCGCCGGATGAACAGCTGCTCTATGTGGCTGAATCCGGCGCACCCGGCTCCAGTGACCCCCGCCAGTACATCCGCCGCTTCCGGGTGAATGACGATGGCCGCAGCCTCAGCGGCGGGGAGATCTTCCACAAGATCAGCCCCGGCTGGGCCGATGGCTTCCGCGTGGATGAGCACGGCAACCTCTGGTGCGGTGCCGCCGATGGCGTGCACGTGATCGCACCCGATGGCGCCCTGATCGGCAAGGTGCTGGTGCCCAAGCGCGTGTCGAACCTCTGCTTCGGCGATCGCTACGGCAGCCGCCTGTTCCTCTGTGCCTCCACCGCGATCTACAGCCTGTTCACCGCCACCCGCGGCGCCACCTGGCCGCACTGAATCACAAACACTTCATCCCAACCAGCTCATCTCATTCCCATCCTGCTCGCAACCACCATGGCCAACCCGCAGCTCGAAACCTTCCTCAAGCAAGTGAAAGGCGATCCAGCGCTGCTGCAGCGTTTCAGCGCCTGCCCCAACCTCAACGCCATTGCCGCCCTGGGTGCTGAGCATGGCTTCAGCTTCAGCGGTGTGGATCTGGTGAAGCACCAGGCCGAAGCCACGCTGCGGCTCAGCGAGAGCGATCTAGAAG
>JBDKGF010000230.1:0-11877 GCA_039798305.1 Cyanobacteriota bacterium | reverse complement strand
CTGACGCAGCTGGGCGAGGGTGCGCTCCCGGCCCTCCGGGGTCAGCGCCCGCTGGGCATCCTCCACATCTTCGGCACGCTCCTCGGCAATGCCGTGGCGCAGCAGCAGCAGCTCACGTTTGCGCGAGGCCATCGTTCAACCCTTGAACTGCAGCAGACCCCGCAGCCGCAGGGCGCGGGCCGGTGGATCATCGCTCTCCAGGCTGAGGGCGGCTCCATCCACCAGGGGGGTGAGGGAACTGCTCGAGAGGGCGCTGACCAGTCGCCAGGGCTGCCAACCGCCGAGCAGTTGCTGGGCGGTTGGGCCATCCATGGCCCATTGAACCGGTGCCTTCGGCGTACCCAGGCTCTCCAGCTGATCAAGACGCTCTGCCGGGGAATGGCGGCCTTCATCCTGAAGATTGAGCACGTTGAGGCCCTGCCCCCACCAGGCCCAGTTGGCCTGCACGGAGCGGGCACCGGCCAGCTGAGCCTGCAGCTGATCGGGATTGCCCTTCACGGGCTTGGATTGAAGCCTGGTCCAGGCCTGCAGGGTCAGACCACGACTCTCCAGCGATGAGCTGCTGTAACCCTCAGCGGCCAAGGCCGCATCGAGCACCTCCAGCGGCGGCTGCTGCACCGTGGTGCCCAACAGCCAGGCCTCTCCCGATTGAGCCCAGAGCAACGGGCCCTGATCCGCTGCCGCCACCAGGGCTGGCAAGGAAGCGGGGAGGCGATCCAGAGCGCTGCGCAGGGCAGGGCCGAGCAGCTGCGCCCAGGGATCGGGGTCGGTGGCCTCCAGGAGGCGGGCCGGTTCACTGAGCACCGCCAGGCTGCTGGCAGACACCTGCAGCTGCTGCGCCAGGGCTGCCGGTGGAGCCGGCAGAGCCGGCAAGGGCTCCCGCAACTGCGTGAGGGCATCCAGTTGCAGCCCGCGGCCCGCCGGGCTCAGCGCCGCCACCAGCTCCACCGCAGCACCGGGCTCCGAGCCTGCCATTGCAGGCAGGCCCAGCCATTGCTCCATCGCCTGGGGCCTGGCCGTGAGCAGCGCCACGCCATGGCCCAGCCGTGCCACGGCCTCCCGTAAGGGAGGGCTGGCGGCTTGATTCAGCTCATCGATCTGAGAGACATCAAGGGCCTGCTCCAGAACGCCGCGGCCGGAGGCGATCAGCACCAGCTCGTCGTTGATGAGAGCGGTGGCCAGGGGCTGCGGGTCCTGACCCAGCAGAGCGCCGCGGCCACTGATCAGCCCCATACCGCGATAGCTGCTGATCTGCAGATCGGTGCCGGCCAGGCTGCGGCTCTGCCAGAAGCGCTGCAGGAAGCGGCGGGCACCCTCGCTGTCGCGGCTGCGCAGAGCCAGCACCCAACCGGGCTGCTCCGGGGCCCCGGGCTGCGTGAGCAGGGCGAAGCTGCTCTCACGCCCCAGCCAGGGCGCGAGCTCACTGGCGTAATCCAGGCCCGCGGCGGCAAAAGCGCCATCCCGCAGACGATCAGCCGCCGCTGCCGCCTGGCGCCGCCGACGCGGTGCCGCCACCGCGCGGGCGTAGGCCGCAGGCTGATCGGGCATGAGCAACCAGTGCAGGCTGAGCGGTGCCGTGCGGGGCACAAAGCGGGCCGCCAAGGGCAACTCCAGCCGTTGGTTCTGCAACCCGAATGGACTGCGCTGCCACAGCAGCCACCAGCCCGCTGCTCCCAGACTCAGCAACGCGATGGCGGCCGCCAAGACTGCCGCCAGGAAGGGGCGGGCCTTCATCGGTTGCCTGCAGGACTGGCCTCATCTTTATGCATGGCGGCAGTGTTTGGCACCCCGACAGGCCTAGCTTCTGGCGATGAGTACCCCCACACCGATCCGCGCCCGGGATCTGCAGCAACGGCTCCAAGCCGGCGAGCCCCTGCAGCTGGTGGATGTGCGTGAACCGATGGAGCTGGAGCTGGCCCAGCTGAGCCCGGC
Organism: Cyanobacteriota bacterium; assembly: GCA_039798305.1. Classification (GTDB taxonomy): domain Bacteria; phylum Cyanobacteriota; class Cyanobacteriia; order PCC-6307; family Cyanobiaceae; genus Vulcanococcus. The sequence goes on along the minus strand of JBDKGF010000230.1, from coordinate 9,945 downwards.
GGTGATTCACCTGCCCCTGAGCGCGTCGGAGCGCTGGATCGGATCCCTGCGGGAGGTGCTGGATCCTGATCGCGATGTGGTGGTGCTGTGCCATGCCGGCGTGCGCAGCTGGCAGTTCGGTTGTTGGCTGATGGAAGCCCAGGGATTTCCCCGGGTATGGAACCTGCACGGGGGCATCGATGCCTGGAGCGTGGAGGTGGATCCGAGCGTGCCGCGCTACTGAGCCCCTGAACAATCAGCAGCGCCCCTACGATCCCCGCACCTCTGAAGCAGGCATCGTTCCCGTGCAGCCGTTGCCCCGCCGGCAGGAGCAAGTGCTGCAGGCGACCGTGCGCCATTATGTGGACACCACCGAACCGGTGGGCAGCAAAACCCTGGTGCAGCGCTTCGGCCTGGAGGCCAGTCCCGCCACGATCCGCTCGGCGATGGGGGCACTGGAGCAGCGCGGCCTGCTCACCCAGCCCCACACCTCAGCCGGGCGGATCCCCAGCCCCCTGGGCTACCGGCACTACGTGAACTGCCTGCTGCCCGCGCCGGGCGCGGCGGCCATCCAGTTGCAACGCGAGCTGATGGGGCTGAGTCTGCAGTGGGCCGCCTTCGACGACCTGCTGCTGCACCTGGCCCGCCGACTGGCGGATCTCACGGGGCTGTTCAGCCTGATCACCCGGCCACAGCAAGGCACACCAGCCCTGCAGGCATTGCGGCTGGTGCCCTGCGGCGACCGGCTGCTGGTGTTTCTGGTCGAAGATGCCGCCGCCGCCGCCAGCCTCAATCTGCGCCTGCCCGCCGCCGCCGTTGCCGAACTGACGTCGCTGGAGCGCTGGGTGAGCGAACAGCTGAGCCGCGGCCAGCTCGACTGGAGCAGCCTGCCGTCCCAGCTGCAGCGCAGCGGCGCCCTGGTGCGCCAGGGCCTCAGCAGCCATGCCCAGGCACGCAGCGGCGGCAGCAGCAGCGCCGTGGCGATGGGCCTGGGTGGACTATTACGCCAGCCGGAATTCGAGCGCAGCGACAGCCTGCGGCCGCTGCTACAGCTGGTGGAGGAGGCCCCCCAGGCGCTGCTGGAGAGCGAACAGGCCCAGCACCCCGAGCGTCTGGGGGTGTGGATCGGCAGTGAACACCCCAACTCTGCCCTGCATCACTGCGCCGTGGTGCAAGCGCCCTACAGCACCGGCAGTGGCGCCCAGGGTCATGTTGCACTCGTGGGGCCGATGCGCATGGCCTACTCCACCGCCCGCTCGGCCGTTCAGGCGGTGGCCTCCAGCCTGGAGCGGCTGCTGAGCTGAGCTGATCCTTCAGCCACCCAGGGCGCTGCCGAGCTTGTCAGCCACGGTGTTCACATCCTTGTCGCCGCGGCCGGAGAGGTTGAGCACCACCTCGGTGCCAGGGGCGAGGGTGGGGCAAAGCTTCTCGAGCCAGGCGAAGGCGTGAGCCGTTTCCAGGGCAGGGATGATGCCCTCGAGGCGGCAAAGCAGCTGCAGGGCATCGAGAGCCTCGGCATCGGTGACGGCGCCGTATTCGGCCCGGCCGATGGTTTTGAGATAGCTGTGCTCAGGGCCCACGCCGGGGTAATCGAGGCCGGCACTGATCGAATGGGCTTCCTGCACCTGGCCCTCGCTGTCCTGCAGCAGCAGGCTCATGGCACCGTGCAGCACACCAACGCGGCCCTCGGTGATCGTGGCGGCATGGCGACCGGTGGCCACGCCGTCACCAGCGGCCTCCACACCCACTAGGCGCACGTTGGTGTCCTGCACAAAGGGATGAAACAGGCCCATGGCATTGGAGCCACCACCCACGCAAGCCACGAGCACATCGGGATTGCGACCAAAGGCCTCATGGCACTGACGCTTGGTTTCCTCACCGATCACGGCGTGGAAATCGCGCACCAGCATCGGGAACGGGTGCGGTCCCGCCACCGAGCCGAGGATGTAGTGGGTGCTCTCCACGTTGGTCACCCAATCGCGGATTGCTTCGCTGGTGGCGTCCTTGAGGGTGGCGGTGCCGGCGGTCACGGGCTGCACTGTGGCTCCGAGCAGGCGCATCCGGAACACGTTGAGGGCCTGGCGGCGCATATCCTCAGCGCCCATGTAAACGACGCACTCCAGGCCGAAGCGGGCACACACGGTGGCGGTCGCCACGCCGTGTTGACCGGCCCCGGTTTCAGCAATGATCCGCTTCTTCCCCATCCGCAGGGCCAGCAACGCCTGACCGAGGGCGTTGTTGATCTTGTGGGCGCCGGTGTGGTTCAGGTCTTCGCGCTTGAGCCAGATGCGCGGTCCGCCCTCGGCGCGCCGGTAGTGCTCTGTGAGCCGCTCAGCCTCATACAAAGGATTGGGACGCCCCACATAGGTGCGCAGGAGCTGGTTGAGCCGATCGGTGAAGGCGGGATCCTTCCAGGCTTCCGCCGCGGCCTGCTCCAGCTCAGCCAGGGCGGGGATCAGGGTTTCCGGCACGTATTGACCACCGAACTGGCCGTAGCGGCCGAGGCTGTTCGGTCTGGCAGCCAGCTCCAGGGCCGCGGGGTCAACCTGGGGAGCGCTGCTGGTCACCGGAGCCTGGGGCGGAGTCACTGCAGCGTAGGAACTGGCGGTGGCGGCAGGCGGCGCCTGATCGGTGCGCTGAACTGGGTGCAGCGAACAGCAAGGCAATGGCCAAGGGCGGCTGGCAGGAATTCAGCAGGCCGGAGAGCCTGCAGCGGGGTGCGCCAGCCTCGGAGCCAACCGCCAAAAACCAGCAACGGGTGCGGGTGCAGCGCACCAAGGCCGGCAAGGGCGGAAAGATGGTGACAGCGATCACCGGCCTGGAAGCCCCGGAAAGCGAGCTGAAGACCCTGCTGAAGCAGCTCAAGGCCGCAGCCGGCACCGGCGGCACCGTGAAAGACGGGGTGATCGAACTGCAGGGCGACCAGGTGGCGCCGGCCCTGGCGGCACTCGAGAAGGCGGGCTACCGGCCGAAACAGGCCGGGGGCTGATCCAGTGCCGAGCACCAGCCCAAGACCGTATGAACCGCTGCGCAAATGCCGGGTGGCCTGGCAGGGGCTCCGCTTCGCTCTGCGCGACAAGGCCGTGGCTTACACCCTTGTGGTGTCGTTGATCCTGCTGGCGATTGCCTTCACCCAGCGGGCCTGGGCCGATCTGGAGCTGCTGCTGGTGGCCACGGCGCTGGTGCTGGCCAGTGAGCTGATCAACACCGCGATTGAGGAACTCTGCGACTACGTGCAGCCCGAAGCCTCCCCGCAGATCGGCGCCACCAAGGACATTGCCGCGGCCGCCGTGGGGGTCTGCGTGCTGGCCTGGACGGGCGTGATCATGCTGGAGACGTGGCGGCTGCTGATCGCAGGGCAGAGCTGAGCAGGTCAGCCCTTGCCGGGTTGGATACTGGGCCAACCAGCGCGCAGTTCGACAGATGTCCGCCCCCACGGCTCCCTACGGCGAAGTCACCACCCAGGGGGCTTCCACCAACATCGCCTGGCATCACACCAGCGTGGATCGGAGCGCACGGGCCGCGCGACAGGGTCACCGCAGCGCCATCCTCTGGTTCACCGGCCTGAGCGGCGCCGGCAAGAGCACCCTGGCCAACGCCGTGAATCAGGCCCTGTTCGAGCGGGGCCTGGCCTGCTACGTGCTCGATGGCGACAACATCCGCCATGGCCTCTGCAAAGACCTCGGCTTCTCCGATGCCGACCGCGAGGAGAACATCCGCCGCATCGGCGAGGTGAGCAAGCTCTTCCTCGATGCCGGCGTGGTGGTGCTCACCGCCTTCGTCTCGCCCTTCAAGGCCGACCGCGACCGCGCTCGCGCTCTTGTGGCCGCCGGCGATTTCGTGGAGATTCACTGCGCCGCCGACCTGGCCGTGTGCGAGGAGCGCGACACCAAGGGGCTCTACGCCAAGGCCCGCGCCGGCGAGATCAAAGAATTCACCGGCATCTCCAGCCCCTACGAGGCGCCCGAGGCGCCCGAGCTGAAGGTGGACACCGGCAGCCAGACCCTCGAGCAGAGCGTGGAGCAGGTGCTCAGCTACCTGAGCGCCCAGGGCGTCATTCCCCAGCGGGACTGAGCGGCTCGCTCCGATGAGGCCGCCAGGCATCGAAGAAGGTTTTGATGCAACTGGCCACCGGCACGGCCAGCAGCAGCCCCAGCAGATCACCGAAACCCATGAGGCTGCCGATGCGGGCACCCACCGGCAGCGACACCAGCAGCCAGGCCGGCTGCAGACCCACGATGCTGCCCATCAGCCTGGGCTGGATCACCTGATCCACCACCTGGCCCACCGTGATGGCCGCCGCCAGCACCTCCAGACCGGTGCGTGGATCCTCCAGCGCGAGCAGCACGCTCACCAGCACGATGGTGAGGGCACTGGCGTAGGGCACCAGCGTGGTGAAGCCGATGGCCACGGCAAACAGCACGCCATAGGGAATGCCGAGCAACGTGAACACCACGATCTGAAGCGCACTGAGAATCAGCGCCAGCAACACCTGGCCCGCGAAGTAGCCGCGAAAGGTGCGGTTGAGCGTGGTGATCACCAGATCCCGCACGGCATCGGGCAGCCAGCGGGCCAGGCCGGCCACGATCCGCTCGCCTCCCAGCAGCAGAAACACCGCCAGCACGGCCACGATCACGGTGTTCACGGTGATGCCCACCGTGGCCCCCAGGATTCCCAGCACCCGCTGGCTGAGCTGACTGGCCAGCTGACTGGCACGAGCGAACAGAGTGCTGCTGAGGTCGGTGAATTCGGTGGGCAGGCCGCGATCGGCGGCCCAGCGCTCCAGGCGATCCAACCAGATCTCACCTTCCACCAGCCAGGACGGCAGCGCATTGATCAGCTCACCCAGCTGCTCGATCAAGCGCGGCAACAGCCACAGGGCTGAAAGCACCAGCAACCCCAGACCGAACCCCACCACGAGCAGCACCGCCAGCAGGCGCGGCAACCCCAGATCCGCAAGCCAGCGGGTGGGCAGATCCAGCAGGAAGGCAATCAGGGCTGCCGCCAGGAACAGAGCCGGAAAGGGCGCCAGAGGAAGCAACAGCTGCCGCAGCACCCAGAGGTTGAGGGTGAGCAGCGGCAGGGCCAGGCTGAGGCGCAGCCAGAGTGGCAGCACCAGGCGCTCAAGCATCGGGAACGGGGTTCAGGCCTTCAGCTTGCCGGCCCCGGCGGTGGCCTGCCACCAGAAAGCCAGCCAGGTGGCAATGCCCAGGAACTTCGCTCCCTCCTCAAACAACTGCAGGGTGGAGTAATCCACAGGGATCAGCTCCTGATGCTGATCGATGATCACCGAGAGGCCCAGCAGCACGACCGCCAGCAGAAACGAGCCCCCACCGAGGGTCTGCACCTGGGAACGGAAACGCAACAGAATCAGCAGGGCAAAGACGGCGTAGAGGCTGTAGAGAAAGCCGCTGCCGATGTAGCGATCGTGGAGCAGGAACATGTCATCGAGGCACAGCAGCAGCGAGAACACACCGCCACTGAGCAGCAGCTGACGCACCCGGCCCCGCACATCCACCGCGCCGGAGAGGGCACCGAAGAGAGCGATCGCCGCCGCTGAAATCCAGAGCAGATAGCCCACGCTGGAGAGAAAGCCCACGCCAAGAGCGGTGTCGCAGGTCTGCGCCAGATCACGGATCACCAGCTGGGGGCGGATGCCGGCGGCGGCGCTGAGAAGCAAAGCCAGCACATACATCAACAGCGCCGGCAGCACAGCCACCAGCAACACCCGCAGCAGGGGACGTTGCGGCAAACCCATGGGCATCCGAGCAGGCTCAGCAGAGTGCCCGGAAGCTAAGCCTGGGTTATGGGTGAGCCGTTCAGGCCGGACCGGGCCTCAGGCCATCTGCTGGAGGTAGGCGCTGCTGCCCAGCTCCAGCAGGCGTGCATCCTTGGCCACCACCTGATCGTGCAGGCCCTGCCGGTACGCCGCCACCCGCTCCGCCAGGGCAGCATCGGCGGTGGCCAGGATCTGGACCGCCAGCAGGCCGGCATTGGCGCCATTGCCGATGGCCACCGTGGCCACGGGAATGCCCGCCGGCATCTGCACGATCGAATGCAGCGAATCCACACCGGAGAGCGCGCGGGTCTGCACCGGCACACCAATCACCGGCAGCGTGGTGAGGGATGCCACCATGCCGGGCAGGTGGGCGGCACCGCCGGCGCCGGCGATGATCACCTTGAAGCCGCGGCCGGCGGCCTGCTGGGCGAAGGCCACCATCTCCAGGGGAGTGCGGTGGGCCGAGAGCACCCGCACCTCGGTGAGCACCCCGAAGCTCTGCAGCATCTCCACCGCCGGCTGCATGGTGGGCAGATCGGAGTCACTGCCCATCACCACGGCCACGAGCGGGGCTGACTGTTCAGGCATCGGCGGCAGGCAGCGAAGGCGGCGAGGATGGCATTCTCACGCCCCGCTGTTCGATGCACTGGCTCAGCTCCGTGCGCCTGCCGGCCTCCACGGGCCTGTGGCGGATCGGCGTGGATGGCGAGCAGCGCATCGCTGCGGTGCATCCGCTAGCGCCGGGCAGCGCGGCCGCCGGGGCGTGCTGGGGCGGCGACTGGCTGAGTCCGATGGGAGTGGATCTCCAGATCAACGGCGGGCTCGGATTGGCTTTTCCGGAGCTCGGCCCCGGCGATCTGCCCCGGCTGCTTGAGCTGCTCGAACTGCTCTGGCGCGATGGCGTGGAAGCAATTGCCCCCACCCTGGTGACCTGCGGTATCGCCGAGCTGCGCCAGGCCCTGGCGGTGCTGCGCGAGGCGCGGACGGTGCACCAACCAGGGCGCTGCCGGTTACTGGGCGCCCACCTGGAGGGACCGTTCCTGGCGGAGGCCCGGCGCGGCGCCCATCCGCGCCAGCACCTGGCCGCCCCCAGCCTGGAGGCCCTCAACGCCCGCATCGCCGGCTTCGAGCAGGAGATCACCCTGGTCACCCTGGCGCCGGAACTACCAGGCGCCGGCGAGGTGATCGAAGCGCTGCGGCAGCTGGGTATCCGCGTGAGCCTCGGCCATAGCGAGGCCAGCGAAAGCCAGGCCGCAGAAGCCTTCAGCCAGGGGGTGGGGATGATCACCCACGCCTTCAACGCGATGCCCGGCCTGCATCACCGCGCCCCTGGCCCGATCGCCGCGGCCGCCCTGCGCGGCGATGTGGCGCTGGGGCTGATCGCCGATGGGGTGCACGTCGCCCCGTCGATGGCGGTGCTGCTGCAACGGTTGCTGCCGGAGCAGACGCTGCTGGTGAGCGATGCTCTGGCCCCCTACGGCCTGGCCGATGGGGTGCACCGCTGGGATGAGCGGGCTCTGATCGTGGAGCAGGGCAGCTGCCGCCTGGAAGACGGCACACTGGCGGGGGTGACCCTGCCGCTGCTGGAAGCGGTGCAGCGCCTGGCGGGCTGGAGCGGCGATACCGGCCAGGCCATCGCCGCCGCCACCGTGCTTCCGCGGCGCCTGCTGGGGGGGCCGGCCACAGCAGCCGGGCAGCTGCGGGGAAGGCCTCTGGCCGAATGCCTGCGCTGGCATGGCACCGCCGGGGATCTGCGCTGGCAGTGGGCAACCTGAATAGGATCCGGCCCATCCGATCCCACACACCCAGGCCCGAGCCGATGCCCACCGAGCAGCTCCTCCAAAGCACCGAGGCCCAGAAAGCGGCCGAGAAGCAGGAGGTGAAGGGCTACTTCGAAACCACCGGCTTCGATCGCTGGAACCGCATCTACAGCGAGTCCGACGATGTGAACAAGGTGCAGCGCAACATCCGCATCGGCCACCAGAAGACGGTGGACAACGTGCTGGCCTGGCTGCAGGAGCAGGGCGATCTGGCGGGGCGCAGCTTCTGTGATGCCGGCTGCGGCGTGGGCAGCCTCACCCTGCCGCTGGCCGAACTGGGTGCCGGCTCCATCGCCGCCTCGGATCTGTCGGAGGCGATGGTGAAGGAAGCCGAGCGCCGCGCGATCGAAGCTGGCGTGCAGAAGGGCCAGATCAGCTTCCTGGCTTCCGATCTGGAAAGCCTCAGCGGCAGCTACAACACCGTGGTCTGCCTGGATGTGTTCATCCACTACCCCCAGCAGCCGGCCGAAGACATGGTGCGGCACCTGGCCTCGATGGCCGAGCAGCATCTGATCGTGAGCTTTGCTCCCTACACACCGCTGCTGGCGCTGCTCAAGGGCATCGGCCAGCTCTTCCCGGGCCCCAGCAAAACCACACGCGCTTACACCCTGAAGGAAGCCGGCATCGTGAAGGCCGCTGAGGCAGCCGGCTTCACGCTGAAACGCCGCAGCCTCAACCAGGCACCCTTCTACTTCTCCCGCCTGCTGGCCTTCGAGAAGGCCTGAGGCGGTGGAGGCCTCCCAGCTGCTGATTCCGGCCTTGCTGGGAGGCGGGGCCGTTGCAACAGGCCTGGCCCGCCGCCATCAAGCCCGCAGGCTGGCCACGCTGCTTGATGCCCGCAGCACGAGCGTGGGCGAACTGCTGGATCTGCAGGCCAGCGTGGCGGAGCAGATGGGGCCCGGCGCCTTCAGCGAACAGGTGAAGCTCCGAGGAAACATCGTTTGCGACGAGCCCCTCACGGCCCCCTGGAGCGGTGAACCCTGCGTGGCCTTCAGCAACACCACCACAGCGCTGATGGAGGTGCGAGAGGAGCGCACCAGCACCGACAGCGAAGGCAACCGGACAACGGCAGTGCGTTGGGAACACCGGGAGGAGATGCTGCAGAGGCTCGAGCGTCGCTGCCGTTTTGAGCTGCGACAGGGTGGCCAGGGCCTACCAGTGGATCCGGAAGGGGCCGAGCTTGATCTGGAAACCGTGTTCAACCAGGTGGATCCACCCACCACTGCCGACACCGGGCCGTACCGGCAGCTTGGGACCCGCCGCGTGGAATCACTCCTGCGGGCCGGAGGCAGTGTTCTGGTGGTGGCGGACTGCAGTGATGCCAGCGGCAGCCTGCAGCTGCAGGCACCTCAGGGGAGCGGTCTGTTTGTGGTGCACCGCGGCAGCGAAGACGACTTCAACCGCTCCATCCGCCGCTGGCGGCGGGTGTGGACGGTGAGCACCTGGGGACTGAGCTTGGCTGCAGCAGTGGCCGTGCTTGTGCAGCTGCTCTGACAAGGCCGTGTGCGGGAGAGTGCTCCCAATCGACCACACGACCATGCTCAGAGACCTGTTCATGATCACGGCCTGCCTCAGCCTGACACTGGCTCCAACCAGTGCCCGAGCCTGGGAACCGGGAGATGACTGGCAAGACAGTCAGTGCCGCACCACCCGCGATGAAGGGAACAACACCGTGGAGGTGTGCCAGGCCATCTACGACGGCAACAAGGTGTACCTCGGTGCTTACTGGGACGATGGCTCGGAGGTTGTGGGGCCATGCTCTGCAGCTGACCCGGAGCCGATCGAATACAAGGGCATGACCAAAGCGGAAGCCCGCAGCTGGGTGAAGGCCTACTGCCCCTGAAGGTTCAGCGCAGCAGGCAGCACCGCCTCCAGCTGCAGCGGCTCTCCAGCCGGAGGCTGGAGGCTGAGGCGATGGGCGTGCAACCGATAGCCGCCTGAACCCGGCAGCACCGCCGGATCCGCACCACCACCGCAGCGATACAGCGGATCTCCTTGCAACGCCGCACCGATGGCTGCCGTATGGATGCGGATCTGATGAGGACGGCCCGTGGTGATTGCAACATCAACCAGGCAGCTTTCCGAACGGCGCTCCAGGAGGGTGAGCTCGCTGCGCGATGGCAGGGCGAGAGGATCACCCGGATCAGCCGCACACCAGATCTGACCCAGCAACGGATGGGGCTGCCGGCCAATGGCGGTGCTGATCAACCGGGTCTCCCCGATCGCCCAATCCGCCGGCAGAGACTGGGTGAGGGCGCGGTAGAGCTTGCGGCAGGAGCGGGAAGGGGTGGCGGCATCCGCTGCGCTGGTGCTGTCGCGCAACTGGGCACTCAACCAACCGCGTGTGGCAGGGCGGCACGGCCGGTG
>JBDKGF010000229.1:0-4395 GCA_039798305.1 Cyanobacteriota bacterium | reverse complement strand
TCGTAGTCGTAGACCACCTCCAGCGGACCGAAGCACACGTCTTCGCAGACGTGACGGGCGCCGGCCTCGTAGGGCTGGCCGCATTCCTTGCACTTCAGCCCTGTGAAGGTGGGCCCAGCGGTGGAGAGGGAAAGGGTCGCCGTCACGATCGCTGCTGGATCAGGTGGATGGAACCTAGCAACGCCACCCAGGGCCGCGAATTAATCCCGATTCACAGGATCGGGTATTGGTTCTCTGCCGGCTTGGCCTCATTTGGGCTTGACCCCGCCGTGGCGCTGCTTAGCCTCCTGACATCGTCAGGCATCCCTTGCAGGCACCCGCTGATCGCCTCACCCGGCCCCTGCGCTGGCTGGGGTTCACAGCTCTTGGTCTGGGGGCTCTTGTTCTGCTGCCCCGCCTGTTGGTGGAGTGGCAGTGGTTTGAGGAGTTCGACAGCACCCAGGTGATCCTGCGGCGCTGGTTGTTTCAGCTGCTCGGATTCGCCGTGGTGCTGGGCCTGGGGGTTCCCCTGCAGCTCCAGCAGCTCAAGCGCTGCTGGCGGCTGCGCCAGGAGGCCCCTCGCAAAAGCCTTCCGTCAGCGCCGCTGGTGGCGCTCGGTCCTCGGTGGTTGGTGGTGGTGCTCGGGGTGCTGCTGCTGCTGCTTGCCGGTGGCTTCACCTATTTGATGGTGCAGGCCCGTGACCTGATCGCCGCGCCGTTCAGCGGCAAGGTGATCACGGGTATTCCTGTGTTGGCGGATCTGCCGCCGTTTGTGTTTATCGGTCTGGCGGCAGCTCTTTTGCCTTTGCTGCTGCTCTGGCCGTTCACCACCCTGCGCATCACCCTGGCTGCCGCCTTGGCTGGTTCGGCCACCGCGGTGGCCCGCGGCTGGAGCCTCTGGTTGCCGGCCCTGCTGGCGGTGCCGTTTAACGAGGCCGATCCGCTCACGGGCTTCGATCTCAGTTTCACAGTGCTGCGCCTACCGGCCCTGCATCTGCTGGTGAGTGTCGTGCTGGCCCAGGCGATCGTGGGATTGGCCGGGTGTCTGTGGCTCACCTTCAGCGAGGGCAGCAGCCTCAGCGACCTGCGTTTTCCCGGGCTGAGCCGTGAGCAGGAGCGGGTGCTGCAACCGCAGGTGGCGGTGCTGGCGCTGATGGCCTCCCTCAGCAATGCCTTAGCTCCATTCGACCTGATGGTGAATGGCAGCGGAGTTGCGGCGGGTGCTGGCTTCGTCGATCTGCATGTGCGTCTACCGCTGCGTTTGTTGCTGGCCCTGTTGCTCTTCCTGGCCGGCCTTGGCTTGCTGGTGCCGCTGCCGCGCAACTGGCTGCGCCGCGTTGCCTTGATTCCTTTGGCTGTCACGGCGCTGGCTCTGCCGTTGGTGGAGTGGATCCTGGCGCCCCTGGTGCAGCGCATCTGGGTGCAGCCACGGGAGCTGGCTCTGGAAACCCCCTATCTGCGCCGTTCCATCGATGCCACCCGCCGGGCCTTTGGCCTGGAGGCGGTGAAACAGATGGCCTTGGAGCCGCGTCAGAGACTGACCGCCGCTGATCTGGCGGCGGCGCCGGGCACCCTGGCCAACATCCGCCTCTGGGACAGCAAGCCCCTGCTGGAAGCCAACCGTCAGCTGCAGCAGCTGAGGCTTTATTACCGCTTCCCCTCAGCGGCGGTGGATCGTTATCCCCTCAGCGCTGATGCAGCCCGGCAGGGTTCCCAGCAGGTGCTGATCGCGGCCCGTGAGCTCGATACCGCTGCGCTTCCCAGTGATTCACGCACCTGGCTGAACCGCCACCTGGTGTTCACCCACGGCTACGGCTTCACTGTTTCCACGGTGAATGCCTTCGGACCGGATGGTCTGCCCCTGTATTTCGTGAAGGACCTGGGCCGCAGCGGCAAGGTGCAGGGCATCGAACAGCTGGGCCTGAACACTGCAGACGTGCAGCGGGCCCTGCCGGTGGGTCGGCCGAGGCTCTATTTCGGCTCCGCCCCGGCCCATTACGTGATCGCGCCCTCTCAGGTGCGCGAGTTCGACTTCCCAGAAGGCGATCTCAACGTTTATTCCCACTACGACGGCACGGGTGGCTTGCCCATTCATGGGGCCTTTGATCGCCTGATGGCGGCGCTGTATCTCCCCGAGCCACGGTTGCTGTTCACCGGTTCGTTGACCCCGGACTCACGCCTGCTGCTGCGCAGGCAGGTGCAGCAGCGTCTGGCTGCTCTTGCCCCCTTCCTGCGCTTTGAAAGTCAGCCCTATCTGGTCACCGCCCGGGTGAGCGGGGGCAAGGGCTATGACCCCAAGCAGCATCAGTACTGGATGCTCGATGGTTTTACGGAGAGCCGCAGCTACCCCTATTCCGAAGCCAATCCTGCGGGCTTGCGCTACTTCCGCAACCCGGTGAAGGCGGTGGTGGATGCCTATCACGGCCGTGTGTGGTTCTACGTGAGCGACCCGAGCGATCCGGTGCTCCGCACCTGGAAACGCGCTTTCCCTGAGCTGTTCCGGCCGCTGTCGGACATGCCCAAACCGCTGCTGGCCCACATTCAGGTGCCCAAGAGCCAGTTCCAGATCCAGGCGGAGCGGCTGCTTCGGTACCACGTCACCGACGTGCGTACCTTCTACAACGGAGATGACGTGTGGTCGGTGCCGCTGGAGATCTATGGCAGCGCCAACACGCCCGTTCGGCCCTATCACGTGACAGTGCAGCTGCCCGGGGAAACCAAGCCCGAGTTTGTGCTGCTGCTGCCCTTCTCGCCTCTGAAGCGGCCCAACATGGTGGGCTGGCTGGCGGCGCGCAACGACCCTCCCCATTACGGCGAGCTGCGGTTGGTGCGCTTCCCCCAGCAGCGCCTGCTGCTCGGCCCGCAACAGGTGTCGGCCCTGATCGAGCAGGACCCAGCCATCAGCTATCAGTTTGGCCTGTGGAACCGCGAGGGCTCGAGGTTGATCCACGGCAACCTGCTGGTGCTGCCGGTGGGCAAGGGTCTGCTCTATGTGGAGCCGATCTATCTGCAGAGCAAGAACACCGATCTGCCCACCCTGGTGCGCGTCGTGGTCACCGACGGCACTCGCTTCGTGATGGAGCGCAACCTGCAGGATGCCCTGGCCCGGCTCACCAGCGTTCAGCCGGTCAAGGCCCTCACCGTGCCAGAACCGACAGCGCCTGCTCCCTGAGCGGGGGTCGTAGCAAGAGGTTCCAAAAAAAACGGGGGCCTAAGCCCCCGTATGAATGTGGATCAGATCGGGACGATCCGACAGGGATCGCGTTGATCAGGCGGCAACGGCGGTCTTGGGGTCGAGTTCGCCCTTGGCGTACAGACCGGCGTAGTAGTTGATGTCGCGCTGCTTGATCTTGCTGGCGTTGCCGGCGCACCAGAACTGCTGGTAACGATCCAGGCACACCTGCTTCATGTAGGCCCGGGCAGGCTTGTTGAAGTGGCGGGGATCGAAGTTGGCGGGATCCTTGGCGGCGGCTTCACGCACAGCGGCGGTGAAGGCGAGGCGGTTGTCGGTGTCGATGTTCACCTTGCGCACGCCGTTGCGGATGCCTTCCTGGATTTCCTCCACGGGCACGCCGTAGGTCTCGGGGATGGCACCGCCGTACTTGTTGATCATGTCCAGCCACTCCTGGGGCACCGAGGAGGAGCCGTGCATCACCAGGTGGGTGTTGGGGATGGCCTTGTGGATCTCGGCGATGCGGCTGATGGCCAGCACTTCACCGGTGGGCTTGCGGGTGAACTTGTAAGCGCCGTGGCTGGTGCCGATGGCGATCGCCAGAGCGTCCACCTTGGTCTTGGCCACGAAGTCAGCAGCTTCGGCGGGGTCGGTCAGCAGCTGGCTGTGGTCGAGCTTGCCCTCGAAACCGTGGCCGTCCTCGGCCTCGCCCATGCCGGTCTCCAGGGAGCCCAGGCAGCCCAGCTCACCTTCCACGCTCACGCCGATGGCGTGGGCGACGTCCACCACTTCCTTGGTGACAGCCACGTTGTACTCGTAGCTGGCGGGGGTCTTGGCGTCGGCCATCAGGGAGCCGTCCATCATCACCGAGGTGAAACCGTTGGCGGCGGCACCGAAGCAGGTGGCGGGGCTGTTGCCGTGGTCCTGGTGCATCACCACCGGGATGTCCGGATAGGTCTCAACGGCGGCCAGGATCAGGTGGCGCAGGAAGTTCTCACCGGCGTACTGACGGGCGCCGCGGGAGGCCTGCAGGATCACCGGGGAGTCGGTCTCGTAGGCCGCCTCCATGATCGACTGCACCTGCTCCAGGTTGTTCACGTTGAAAGCAGGGATGCCGTAGCCGTTTTCAGCGGCGTGGTCGAGCAGCAGCCGAAGCGGGACGAGCGCCATGGGGACACCGGGAGAGTGAATGCCGGGGATCCTAACTGGCCCCTTTTTCCCTAAATCGACTGGCGCAGTCCGCT
>JBDKGF010000228.1:0-3807 GCA_039798305.1 Cyanobacteriota bacterium | reverse complement strand
GCACTGCCGGCGATCAGCCAGGGGCGTCGCATCAGACCAGGGGCAACGGATCGTCGAAGAGCAGCTCCTCGATGTAGCGGTCCGCCCAGAGAGGGTTGAAGGCCTTCTCCAGCACTCGCCTCGTCTTGTCGTTGCGCTTCTGCTGCCGGCAATAGGAAAGCTGCCCTTCGTGTCGTTTCACGGTATCCGGGTGGTCGATCGGCTGCGGCTGAGCGCCCCTGCAGGCCGCGCTGAGCACCTGCAGGAAGTCGCCCACGACACCGATGAACTGCTGCTCCTCCTCCGCATTGGCTGGGCGCACGAAGCGCACATAGGGCGAAAAGATCGACCCCCACTCCGGTAGCTCACGCTCCTGGCTGAAGTTGCGCTTGGGCAACGCAGCCAACCCCTGGGCCACGGCATCGGGCAGCTGACCGGTGACGGGAGAGAGATCCACTATCGCTGCAGACACCACCCCGCGGCCCGCCACGATGTCGGCACCGAACACCGGCAGGTCGTAGCGGGGGTCGGGGAAATAGACGCAATGCAGGATCTGGAGACCAGCCCCCAGGCGTGCCGTCTCGAGGTGGAGCTTGCGCAGGCCCTGGCACTGGCGCAGCTCATTGCGAATGAACAGCGCTTCACCATCGAGGCTGCCGCTGATCGCCTCCAGCTCCGGATCCACGGCCAACGGTTGCAGCCCGGGCAGTTGCTCCCAGCTGCAGCGGATCTGATCAGCCAGCGCATCCACCAGTGGATGGATTCCCAAGGCGGCTGCACTCATCGGGGTTCCTGGGAAACAGGCTGCCGATCCTGACAGCAGAATGAACGTTCAGACACAGCGCTCGATCCGTTGCCCGCGTTGCCCGGTCCCTCGACACCGCCCCTGCCGGACCCGCGGCGCCACGAACTCGAGAACGGCGTGAGCCTGGTGCAGATCGACCTGCCCGAAGCACCTGTGGTGTGCCTCGATCTGTGGTGCCGCGCCGGCAGCGCCTGTGAAACCGAGGCCGAATCCGGGCTGGCGCACTTTCTGGAACACATGGTGTTCAAAGGCAGCGAGCAGCTTGAGGCCGGTGAGTTCGATCTGAAGGTGGAGGCGCTGGGCGGTAACAGCAATGCCGCCACCGGTTTCGACGATGTGCACTACCACGTGCTCATCCCACCCCAGGCGGCTCCCGAGGCACTGGAGTTGTTGCTGGATCTGGTGCTGCAGCCGCGCCTGGATGGCGACGACTTCGCCATGGAGCGTCAGGTGGTGCTGGAGGAACTGGCGCAGAGCGAAGATCAACCGGAGGAGGTGGCGTTCCAGGAGCTGCTGCGCCAGGCCTGCGGCAACCATGCCTACGGACTGCCGATCCTCGGGAAGCGCGAAGCGCTGGAGGCCCACACCCCGGAGGCGATGGCTGCCTTCCACCGGCGGCACTACCGGGCTGATCGCTGTTGCCTGTCCGTGGCCGGGCCCCTGGCCGGGTTGGAACTGGAGACGCGCCTGAACCACTCCTCCCTGGCGGCGCTCAGCCGCGCCGAGCAACCGGCGGCTGTGCCCGCCTTGCAGTTGCAGCCAGGCCGCGACCGCCTTGAGCTGGCGCGGCTGGAAGCCGCCCGCCTGCTCATGGCCTGGCAGCTGCCGGGTGCCGCGGACCAGGACAGCGTGATGGGCGGCGATCTGCTCACCACCCTGCTGGCCGAGGGTCGCCGCAGCCGGCTGGTGGAGCAGCTGCGCGAGCGCCTGCGCCTGGTGGAAAGCATTGATCTCGACCTCAATGTGCTCGAGTCGGGCTGCCTGGTGCTCTTGGAGGCGGTGTGCGAGCCCGAGCAGCTGCAGGCGGTGGAAGAGCAGGTGCGCCAGGTGTTGCTGGAGTTGATCGAGCACACGCCCAGGCAGGCGGAGCTGGAACGGGCCAAGCGGCTCGTGGGCAACGGCTACCGCTTCAGCCTGGAGGTGGCCGGCTCAGTGGCGGCAATGGTGGGCAACAGCCAGCTGTGGGGCCGGCGTCACAACCTGCAGCGCCCGCTGGAATGGCTTGAGAGCTGGAGCAGCGAGCGGCTCAGCCGCGAGGTGATTCCCTTGCTCCATCCCGATCGGGCCTTCTGCCTTCAGGCGGTGCCGGCATGAGTGAGCGCGTGATGCAGCACCTGGTGCTGCCGGGCGGCTGCCCGCTGTGGCTGATCGAGCGGCCCGGTGCCGGCATCCTCTCGGCCAAGTTGTGGATGCGGGGCGGGAGCAGCGGCGATCCAGCCGGCCAGCGAGGTGCTGCTCAGCTGCTCGCCGGTGTTTTGAGCCGCGGCTGCGGCGATCTCAGTGGTGATGCCCTGGCCGATCTGGTGGAGGGATGCGGCGCCGGCTTGCGCTGCGAAGCGGCGGAAGACGGCACCCTGATCAGCCTCAAGTGCGCCAGCAGTGATGCCGAAGCCCTGCTGCCCCTGCTGTTGCAGATGGTGCGGCGGCCCTGGCTGGTCGAGGACCAGATCGACCTGGAGCGCCAGCTGAACCTGCAGACGCTGCAGCGGCAGAAGGAAGATCCGTTCCAGCTGGCCCACGACCAGCTCCGCGGCCTGCTCTACGGCGATGGGCCCTACGGCCACGATGCCCTGGGGGTTGAAGCCGACCTCAAAAGGATCGGCCGGCCGGCGCTGGAGCAATAGGCATGCAGCTACGGCCAGTCAGGCGCCGTGCTGGTGCTGGCAGGTGAACTGCCCAGCGCAGCCGAGCAGTGGCTGCTCTCAGGCCTCAACGGCGAGGCATGGCCCTGCACGGCGCCGGAACGCAAGGCCGGCCCGTCGGGCCTGAAGCAGCCACGGCTGGCCTGTAGCGACGACGACACCGAACAACTGGTGCTGATGCTCGGTGCCAGCACCACAGCGCTGGGGGCCCCCCACGCCCTGGCTCTGCGGCTGCTGCACTGCCATCTGGGAGTGGGCATGTCGAGCCGGCTGTTCGTGGCCCTGCGCGAGGAGCACGGCCTCGCTTACGACGTGGGCGTTCACTATCCGGCCAGGCTCGGGGATGCACCGTTTGTGTTCCATCTCTCCACCAGCAGTGAGCGCGCCGCTGAAGCCACCCACGAACTGCTGGCTGAATGGCAACGGCTGCTCGATCAGGCGATCAGCGCGGCCGATCTGGAGCTGGCCCTGGCCAAGTTCCGCGGCCAGGAAGCCCTCGGACGCCAGACCAGCAGCCAGATCGCCGACCGCCATGCCCTGGTGCTGGGCCATGGACTGCCCTTTGATTTCGCCGACCGCAGCCTGCGGGATGCCGCGGAGCTCTCGCCTCAGCAACTGCTTGAGGCGGCACGGGAGCTGCTCACCCAGCCCAGCCTGAGCCTCTGCGGACCCTCCGCTGCACTGCAGCAGGCTGAAGCGGTATGGAACGCCCACAGCCTCAGTGGTGGCCTCAGGAGCTGATGGGCTCGAGCTGCCGGGCCTCCAGCAGAAACGTGCCGCGGCGGAACCGCACCGCCAGTTGCTCCAGGGCCCTTAGCCCCACCACCTCACCCTCCTCCTGGGCATCCACCAGATCGGGCGGGCGCAGCATCGGCATCGGGTCAGCACTCTTGAGATAGGAGGGCATCTCGCGCAGGCGAACGCGACTGCCGACGGCGAAGGGCACGGCCGGCGGGGCGGGATCCGTCATGGCGACACAATCGCTTGCAAGACCACCACTCTCCTGCAGGATGGGGCGAGCGACTGGCCATCCGTGCGAGCCCTCACCAACTGGAGCGGTGCCCTCGCCGGCCTTTTGCTGATCGTGTGCGGTGGTCTGATTCAGGCGGCACTTCCCGCCATCGGGCCAGCTGGGTTCAGCCTGATCCCACTGCCGATCAC
>JBDKGF010000227.1:0-3655 GCA_039798305.1 Cyanobacteriota bacterium | reverse complement strand
GCCATCGAGCCCAGCCGCCGGCAGAAAAGCCAGGGGCAGCCACAGAGTGATCAGGAACTTCAGGGTTGGTCCGATGGGCCGAAGCAGTTCCTGCAGCAGCAGCAGCGGTTGGCTCAGAACGGGCGGGGATCCACGGTGGATGTCCTGAAGGCGATGCTGAGCCAACCGCTGCTGCTGCTGCAGGAACTGCTTCGGCCCATCGGACCAACCCTGAAGTTCCTGATCACTCTGTGGCTGCCCCTGGCTTTTCTGCCGGCGGCTGGGCTCGATGGCTGGCTGCTGATGGCAGGCCCGCTGTTCGTGGCTCTCAGCTCCCAGGGGGGTAACGCCCTGGCGGTGAATCTGCGCTTTGTGCTGTATCTGGTGCCTGGCGTGTTCGCCGGCGGCATCCTCTGGTGGACGCAGCATCCGGAACTCTTTCATGAACGCTGGCTGAAGCGGCTCTGGCGCACGGCACTGGTGCTTTCGCTGCTGTTCACAATCACCGGCAACCCGCACCGCAGCCTTTCGGCGCTGATTCCAGACAGCGTGCAGCCATGGGTTTATGTGTCTCCATGGCGCCAACTGCAACGGGGCTGGGAGACCCGTCAACTGCTGAAGGTGATCCCCGACGACGCCAGCGTGGCTGCTGAAACCCACTTGGTGCCGCTGCTGGCGGCCCGCCATGTGCTGCTGCGCTTCCCTGAGAACGTGGCCTACACCGATGAAGCCAAACTCCGGCATCCGGTGGATTGGGTGGTGAGCCAACCCGGCTTCAACGCCATCTATGCGCCAGCCTTCCGGCGGAATGCTGCCTGGGTACGCCGCAGTCAACAACAGATCGCAGCGCTGCTCGCCAGCGGCGACTACAGCGTGAAACGTTGCGGAAGCAGCGGGATCGTGCTGCAGCGCATCGACAGGGCTGTTGCACCTGAACAGCCGGAAGGCTTGAGCGCCGGGGAGCGCTGCGTGGCGGAGCAGTTCAACCGGGCTCTGGCTGCAATGCAGCAGCACGGCGACGCAACACCACTACCCCCGCCCGGTCGTAAACCTGCTGATAGCGGCCGCTCTCCAGCAACATCTTCAGGCCGTTGAGAATCTCAGAGCGTTTCCGGCTTTCCCAGGAAAACACAGGCGTCATCGGGGTGTAGTAACCGGGGAAAGCCACCACCCAATCCACGCTGGTTGGCCGGCCATCGCGATCGAAGTAGCGAACGCCGTTGGGAAACCGAATCGCCACCGAACGCTGGGCCAGCAGAGGCAACAGCGGCGTATCGGCAGCCACGCTGGCCTGAGGAGGAACCAGGCTGACGGCGCTGAGGGCAACTGAACGCTGCTGAAGCATCAGGGCCGGCGAACGATGCACCCAGGGGACAAAGCTATCGGGCACAACGGCTGAAAGGCTGCGATGGGGGTTGCTCACCAGCGTGATCACCAGCCCAAGACTGAGGGCAGCGATCCAACTGCGCTGCAGCCAACGCTGAGTCCAGGCAGCGCTGTGGGTCTCCCACCAGAGCATCGAGCCCATGTAGAGGCCAGGCACCAAAGCCAGCACGTAGCGCAGGGTGACCGAAAGAGCCGTCTGCCCCTGCGAGAGCAGGGCCACCAGCAATGGGACCGCCACCATCAAGGCTGCATCCAGCGACAGCAGCGGCACGAACAACAACGGCAGGCTGAGGGCCAGCACAAAACCCAAGGTGGCCCCGGGAGGACTGACCAGCGCCTGCAGCAGAGCACCGGGGCGGCTCAGCATGGCGAGCAGCACCGAAACAGTCCCCCCGGAGACATCGGTGACCAGGTGGCCGAATTTCTCCTGCAGAAAACGATCCGCCAGGGACGCATCCACCAGCGGCTGGATCCCGGTGGTGACCAGCACCACCCACAGCACAGAAACCAGCATCAGAACAGCACCCGCCCACCGCGCATCAGGGCGGCGAACACAGGCCCACAGCCCCAGGGAGAACAGCAACAGTCCGCTGTCCTCCCGCACAAGGAGCAGCAGAGGTGCGACCAGGGCCAGCAGCCACCAGCGCCGATCAAGCAGCGCACCCACCACCAGAAAACCCAGCAGTGGCAGCCAGATCAGATCATGGAAGTTCTCCAGCATCGGGCCAATCACGGCCCCACTCAGGTAGTAGGAGGCGGTGAGCCGCATCGCCAATGCAGGAGCCAGGCGGGCGGCGGCCAAGCGCCAGAGCACAAGTCCCGCCGCGGTGAGCAAGCTCACCTGCACCAGGGGCAGAGCCCAGGGGCCGATCAGTGCCACAAACGGCGCGACCGAAAGCGTCAGAAAGTTGGCGTGTTGCCCCAGGTGCAGATAGTCGATGCGTGGCAGGGCACCGTGCACAGCCACCGCGCCCGAGAGCACCGAGGAAAGACTGCTTTCAAAGGGGCGCCCCTGGGCCGTGGACCACAGCTCCTGCAGGAACAGTGCCTGGTCATAGGTGGCGCTGAGGCTGAGCAGACGCCAGATCTGCAGCAGGGCGCCAAACAGCCAGAAGCCGGCCGCCATCCAGAGCAGAGGCCCGGGCCAGCGGCGGCGGACAGAGTCAGGCACCTAACTGGGATCACATGAGTTGCGTGATCACCGTGGCATGAACAAGCCATGAAAAAGGCCCCTTCAGGGGCCTTGGAAACACCGTGTTGGAGAACGCTCTAATCAATCAGAGAGCGTTACCGCGGGGCAGAACCTCTTCAGGGAAGACGAAGTTTTCGTGCGGCTGGTCAGCCGGTGCCATCCAGGCACGCAGACCTTCGTTCAGAAGAATGTTCTTCGTGTAGAAGGTCTCGAACTCGGGGTCCTCAGCAGCGCGGATTTCCTGCGACACGAAGTCGTAGGCACGCAGGTTGAGGGCCAGGCCGATGATGCCGATGCTGCTGGTCCACAGACCCATCACCGGCACAAACAGCATGAAGAAGTGCAGCCAGCGCTTGTTGGAGAAGGCGATCCCGAAGATCTGGCTCCAGAAGCGGTTGGCAGTGACCATCGAATAGGTCTCTTCTTCCTGGGTGGGCTCGAACGCCTTGAAGGTGTTCGCCTGATCGGAGTCTTCGAACAGGGTGTTTTCCACCGTGGCGCCGTGGATGGCGCAGAGCAGAGCACCGCCGAGGATGCCGGCCACGCCCATCATGTGGAAGGGGTTCAGCGTCCAGTTGTGGAAGCCCTGCAGGAAGAGCAGGAAGCGGAAGATCGCAGCCACACCGAAGCTGGGTGCGAAGAACCAGCTGCTCTGGCCGAGGGGGTACATCAGGAAGACGCTGACGAACACCGCAATCGGGCCGGAGAAGGCGATGGCGTTGTAAGGACGGATGCCCACCAGGCGGGCGATCTCGAACTGACGCAGCATGAAGCCGATCAGGGAGAAGGCGCCGTGCAGGGCCACGAAGGTCCACAGGCCGCCGAGCTGGCACCAGCGCACGAAGTCGCCCTGTGCCTCAGGACCCCAGAGGAGCAGGAGGGAGTGGCCCATGGCATCCGCCGGGCTGCTCACCGCAGCGGTGAGGAAGTTGCAGCCCTCGAGGTAGGAGCTGGCAATGCCGTGGGTGTACCAGGAAGTGACAAAGGTGGTGCCGGTCAGCCAGCCACCCAGCGCCAGGTAGGCGGTGGGGAACAGGAGCAGACCCGACCACCCGACAAAAACGAAGCGGTCGCGCTTGAGCCAGTCATCGAGGACGT
>JBDKGF010000226.1:0-7837 GCA_039798305.1 Cyanobacteriota bacterium | reverse complement strand
ATCCCTCCTGAGCTGGTGGGAACGCTCTATCGCAATGGTCCCGGCCGATTAGAGCGCGGCGGCCAGTGGGTGCATCACCCCTTCGATGGCGACGGCATGATCACCGCCCTCCGCTTTGAGGGCGGCAAGGCGGAGTTGCGCAATCGCTTCGTGCGTACCGAGGGCTGGCAGGCCGAGGAGCTGGCCGACAAGTTCCTCTACCGCGGCGTTTTTGGCACCCAAAAGCCCGGCGGGGCCGTGGCCAACGCCTTCGACCTGCGCCTCAAGAACATCGCCAACACCCACGTGGTGCGCCTCGGCGATCAGCTGCTGGCGCTTTGGGAGGCGGCTGAGCCCCATGCCCTGGATCCAGACACCCTCGAAACCCGCGGCCTGAGCCTGCTCGATGGCGTACTCAAAAAGGGTGAGGCCTTCAGTGCCCACCCTCGCTTCGATCCCGGCCACCACGGTGCCCCGCGGATGGTGACCTTCGGCGTGAAGGCTGGCCCTCGCAGCACGATTCGCCTGATGGAGTTCTCCACTGCCGGCGAGCTCCTGGCCGACAGCCGCCACAGCTTCAAGGGCTTCGCCTTCCTGCACGACTTCGCCATCACCCCCAACTGGGCGGTGTTCCTGCAGAACGCGGTGGCCTTCAACCCCACCGGTTTTGTGCTCGGTCAGAAGGGCGCGGCGCAGTGTTTGTCGTCGAAGCCCGGTGAACAGGGGCAGTTCTGGCTGATTCCCCGCAGCGGTGAAGGCAAGCCCCTGCAGATTCCCGCGCCGGAAGGTTTCGTGTTCCACCACCTCAATGCCTTTGAGGAGGGCAACGAGCTGGTGGTGGATTCGATTTATTACGACGACTTCCCCTCCATCGGCCCGGACGTGGATTTCCGCCAGGTGGATTTCGAAGCGATCCCGGCGGGCCAGCTGGTGCGCTGCCGCATCAACCTGGACACCGCAGCGGTGCAGAAGGAGCTGCTCGAGCCCCGCACCTGCGAATTCGCGATGGTGAATCCCGAGCGTCAGGGGCTGCAGGCCCACTACAGCTGGATGGCTGTGGCCGAGCGCGAGCAGGGTAACGATCCGCTGCAGGCCATCAAGAAGCTCGATCTCGCCACAGGCGAGGGCCAGGTGTGGAGCGCTGCCCCGCGCGGCTTTGTGAGCGAGCCGCTGATGGTGCCCCGGCCCGGTGCCACGGCGGAAGACGACGGCTGGGTGCTCTGCCTGGTGTGGAACGGTGCGCGCTGCGCCAGTGATCTGGTGATCCTCGATGCGGCGACCTTGGCCGAGGTGGCTGTGCTGGAGCTGCCCCTGGCGGTGCCCCACGGCCTGCACGGCAGCTTCGCTCCGGCCTGAGCAGCATGGGGGCCGCCCCCGCTTGCTTGCGGTGCCCTGGTTTGTGAAGCAGGAAACGTTCCTGCACCCTTACACCCAGATGAAGCCTCACCTGGAGGCCCATCGGCTTTGGGTGGAGCAGCTGCGCCAGGACGGTGTGGTGATCAGTAGCGGCTACCTGGTGGATGGCGAGGGGCAACCGGGCGGCGGTGGTCTGCTGCTGTTGGAAGCTCCCAGCTACACCGAGGCGGAAGCCCTGGTGCAGCGCGATCCGATGGTGATCAGCGGCGGCGTGGACTGGCGGCTGCAGCAGTGGCGGCCGGCCGTTGGTGATCTGGGGGTGCGTTGAGGTGCGGCGGCTCGGTGCCGCTCAGTTGGATCTGGTCGCAAGCTCTGATCGATTGGGTTGCATCTGGGCGTGATGCTGCCGTTAGACCCAGATCAGTGCTTTCACCTTTCGATGGCCTTCTCCCGTGCTGCGGTTGTGGCTCTGAGCCTGGTGCCGCTGGGCATGAGTCAAGCCCTGGCGCTGGTGGCGCCGGCTCCCCTGCAGGCTCAGCCCCTGGCCTGCAGCGGCACCCTTCTTCAATTGCAAGTGCAGCAGCAGGGCGCGGCGGCCTTCGATCGCTTTCGCTTTGAGCTGGGCCTGGAGGCTGAGGCCGCAAGCAAAACCGAGGCCCTCGAGCAGCTGAACCGGCGCCTGGCCGCTGTGCGCAAGGTGGTGGCGCCGCTGGCAAGCGGTGCGCTCACGGTTCCAGCTCCCTCCACCTATCGCAGTGGCGGCGGTAGCAGCGGGCCGGTGCGCGAGCGGGCCAGCACCTCGGTGTCGGGTCAGGTGAGTAAGGCCAATTACGACGCCTTGATTCAGGCAGCGGGCCGTTTGCCGGGGGTGAATCTGCAGGGCTTCACGGCCCAGGCGGCCGACGCCAGTGAAACCAAGCTCCAGAGCCGGCTGTTGCGTGAGGCGTTGGCGGAGGGCAACCGCCAGGCCGATGCCACGGCAGCGGCTCTGGGGCTGCGGCGTGTGCAGCTGCTGCGCATTGATCAGCGCAGCGGCGGGATTCGCCCCGTGCCCTATGGGATGGCGGTGGCCCGCAGCTTCAACCCCGATGAGGCTCCGGCACCTCAGCGCTCGGTGAGCCTGGCGTTGGATTACTGCCTCTCTTAACGCGGGGCTTCAGAGCATCAGGTTGGCTGCGCTCAGCCTGATGCCGGAGTGCAGTTGAACAGAGAAGTCGGCAACAGCGTCGCCGTTCAGATCGGCTTGCAGGACTGAGCGGCTCGCGCGCAGCTCACCGGCTAAGCCAGTGAAAGCAGCATTGTCGATGAACTGGAACGTCTGCTGTCCATCGAGGTTGATGTTGGCATCGATGGCGCGTAGATCAAAACGATCGCCCTGCCCGAAGTACGCCCTGTCGCGTAGGCCTGGAGCGGAATCGGTCGCCTGTTCGAACACGTAGCGGTCGTTGCCAGGTCCGCCTTTGAGTGTGTCTGATCCCCTGCCTCCCAGGAGCAGGTCGTTACCCACTCCGCCTCGAATCCCGTCATTGCCGAGATCGCCGATCAGTACGTCGTTGCCCTGCCGGCCGATCAGGGTATTGGCAAGAACATTACCGATCAGTTCATCATCAGTTTGCTCGCCCCTGATCACACGCTCTGCAGAGGCCGCAAAACCCGGATCCTCGATGATGCCGTTGGCAACACCATCGCGATCCCAGCGCAGATCGCCATCGGTCAGGGTGAGTTCAATGGCATCGATCAAGCCGTCGCTGTTGTTATCGATTAGTGCATACAGCGGCTTGCCTTGTGCGTCGGTGTAGTCCTCGAATTGATTGGTGAGGTAGTTGAAGCGGATGTAGGCATTGGGGTTCTCGCTCAGGCCACTGGGCAGGTGAATCGTGGCTGTGGTTGTGGCGCCCGCTGCAATGCCTGACAGTGTGAAGGACACAGCACCAATGAAGCGATCGGTGACGCCGTAGGGAAGAGCCGCCTCAACCGTGTCACCATTGCGTGTGATCATGTTGAAATGGCCGTTGTCTGAGGGGGTGATGCAGTGGGCATCGCTCAGGATCACGCCATCGGAAACGGCAACGGCGCCATAGTCGGTACTGAAGGCGCCGTCGCTCATCAAGCGAAGCCCCGTCACATGGGCTTGTTCTGCATCGGCGATTCCGTCGCGGTTGCCGTCGATGATGCGTCCATTCCTGTCGGTCACAGCTTCCCGTAGGCCGTCGCCATCGCTATCGACGGCTTGAACGGTTACTCCCTCAGGGGTGTTGTCTGCAGGCGTTCGTTCGATGTCAATCTTTGCTGCTCTCGTTGTTTCACTGCCGGAGGAGCGCTGGATGCTGGTGCGATTGAGAAGGACAGTAATCGTGGACGACGTGCTGATCTCATTCGTGATTGCGAGATCGGGGAGGCCGTCGCGGTCAAAGTCCGCGCTCGTGATCCAAAAGGGAGCATCTCCAGCTGCAACAACCTCGCGAAGGCTGAAGTTGCCATCTCCGCTTCCTAGAAAAATCGAGACGTTATCCCCTGTAATCGAGCTCACGGCCAGATCCAGCTGGCCGTCCGCGTTGAAATCGGTGCTGATCACGCCTCGTGGCGAGGCATCTGCGCCCATTGAAAAGGTTGTCTGGCTTAAAAATCCGCCAAGGCCGTTCCCTAGTAGAATGCGTAAATTGTTGTCAGTGACGGTTTGCGTCAGGGCTAGATCTTGTTTGCCATCTCGGTTGAAATCGCCCGCGGCCAAGTAGCGGGGGCGTGTGCCAACCGCTGTGTTCAGGGCGGGTTGAAAAGTGCCGTTTCCGTTGCCGAGCAGGACCGAGACGCTTCCGTTGCCAAGGGAGGGGGAATTGGCTGCAACTAAATCCAGTTTTCCGTCGCCGTTGAGGTCGGTTGCAATCAGGCCGTAGGGGTTGTTGCCAATTGCGCCAGTTGCTGTGACGCTGGCGTCTGTGAAAGGTGTTGCAGTGCCGTTGTTGATCGCAACGCCAATGGTTCCAGCTACTTGGGTTCCGATGACGTTCCGGTAGTCGTTGCTCCAGGCGAGATCGGGTTTGCCATCGCTATTGAAGTCTCCGCTAACGATGATGCGTGGATATGGCCTGTCGCTGGTGTATGTGTTCCCCCCTATGACTACGTTGACAGTATTGCCGGCCCAAAGGGGATTGGGGTCTGCGAGCAGGTTCCCGTTGCCGACGCCGAGCAGAATTGATATCGTGTTCCCGGCGTAATTCGCAATCGCTGCATCGCTCTTCCCGTCGCCATTGAAGTCGTTGGTTGTGATTGAGGTCGGGGAGGGGCCAGTCGTTTGTGTGCCGCCTGCAGTGAATCCCCCTGAGCCATTTCCGAGGTAGATGCAGACGCGATTGGAGCTGTTCCTGCTGTCTGTGATGGCTAAATCGGCAATCCCATCATTATTGAAATCGGAGGTGGTGATGCCTTCTGGGATGCTGTCGCCGCTGCCAACGGTGACGGTTGATCTTGCGAAACTCAGGGCGCTGTCATTTACAACGATGGAGTTATTGGTTGCGGTCGTGCTGCTCAGCGAGGCGGCGTCATTGCCTGCCAAGTCCCGAATCGCATCATTGTTCGTCGGTGCTGTGTAGCTGACCGAAACCGCCTGGCCTGGAAGGATGGGGGCGGAAAGTCCAAGTCCAAGGCGAACATTGCTGCCGCTTGCAACGACCTGGGTCACCGGGGCCGCTGAGCCATCAACGCTGACGTTGAAAGCCGTCGTTGGCGCTGTGGTGCCGCTCAGGCTCTCGCTGTAGGTGAGCGTGATCTGCGCGCCGTCGCTGCTGGTGGCTGCGCTGAGAAAGGTGGGCGCCGTGGTGTCAGACATCTGAGCGGGCCCGCGTGGGCGGATCTCTTGACACTAGGCGTCTTGATGCAATTTCTGCATGCCGCGAGTTTGCTTGCTCAAGGGATGGAGCCTCGTTGGGCGTGTCAGCGGGATTGTTGCCTGGCCAGCAGCGCCTGCAGCTGCGGTTTCAGGGCTGCAAAGGCCCGGCCGCGATGTCCCAGTTCAGCTTTCTGGCTGTGGGGCATCTCCGCAAAGGTGAGACCGGCCTCCGGCACGAAGAACACCGGGTCGTATCCAAAGCCGCCCTCGCCCCGAGGCACCGCCAGGATCAGGCCAGGGCAGAGGCCTTCCACCTCCAGCACCACCTCCCCCTGAGGGTTCGCCAGGGCTAGCGCAGCGGTAAACCGGGCGGCGCGTGCTTCGTGGGTGTCAGCGCCTGCTGCCTTCAGTTCCCGCAGCAGGCGCTCGATGCGAGCGCTGTCGGTGTCGGCGTAGCGGGCTGAATGTACGCCGGGGGCGCCCCCAAGAGCGTCCACGCTGAGGCCGGAGTCGTCAGCCAGGGCCCAGCAGCCGGTGGCGCGGGCCACCGCCTCGGCTTTCAGACGGGCGTTCTCCCCAAACGTGTTGCCGGTCTCTTCCACGTCGAGTCCGTCAGGCTGGGGGCGGGTTTCCAGGCCGAGGTCCGCCAGCAGAGCCCCGAACTCGCGCACCTTGCCGGCGTTGCCGCTGGCGATCACCAGGGTGGTCATCAGATCCCCTCCGCCAGCTGGCGCGCCCAATCCAGCACCTCGGCCACGCGGGCCTCGCTGGGGGCTTCGCAATAGAGCCGCAGCAATGGTTCGGTGCCGGAGAACCGCAGCATCAGCCAGTGGCTGGGGCCGAGGCGCAGCTTCACGCCATCGGTGGTGATCACCTCCTGCACGGCTGCACCGGCCACCTCCTGAGGTGGAGTGGCGGCCAGAAACTGCTCCAGCCGCTGGCGGGTCGCCATGTCGCGCAGACGCAGATCGAGCCGGTCGTAGGCGGCAGCTCCGCCGCAGCGCTCCTGCAGTTCGCTCACGCGCTCGCCCAGGGGCTTGCCGCCTTCCACGAGTGCCTCGATCAGCAGCAGAGCCGCATAGAGGGCATCGCGCTCAGGCAGGTGGTTGCCGAACCCCACGCCGCCCGATTCCTCGCCGCCCACCAGCACGTCGCTCGCGAGCATCTCGGCGGCGATGTATTTGAAGCCCACGGCTTTTTCCAGCACCGGGCGGCCCAGGTTTTCGGCCACCAGCTGCATCAGATCCGAGCCGCTCACGGTTTTCACCACGGAACCGCCCATCCCTTTGGCGCGCGCCAGGTGGTCGATGAATAGGGGCATCAACAGCTGGGTGCTGCAGAAGCGGCCGTGTTCATCCACGGCGGCGATGCGGTCACCGTCGCCGTCGAACACGATGCCCACCGCCGGCCGGCCGGCCAGGGTGGAAGCGCGCACTTCGGCGATCAGCTCCTGCAGGTAGGGCGCCAGGGGCTCAGGCGGATTGCCCCCGAACAGAGGATCGCGGTTGGAGCGGATCTCCCGCAGGTGATCGCTGGCGGCGGCCCCCTCCAACAGGCGGCTCAGACCACCGGCGGCGGAGCCGTGCATCGGATCCACGATCACCTGCAGCCCCAGACGCTGCAGCCCTTCGCTGAGTGCCTGGGTGTTCACCTTGGCCTTCAGGCCAGCCAGGTAAGCGCCCATGGCATCGAAGCGCAGGGTTTCGCCAGGGACCGGCACCGTGATGCCGCCGGCCTCCAGCCGCGTTTCCACGCGCTTGGTGAAGTCACCCTCCACCGAGCCGCCGAAGGGGCCCTTGATCTTGAGGCCTAGCCATTCCGGCGGGTTATGGCTCGCCGTGATCACCAGAGCCCCCAGGGCCTGGCGTTCCACCACCGCCCAGCTCGCCGCAGGGGTGGGGATCGGTGCTTCGGCGAGCACCGGCACCAGATCGGCGCCGCGCACGGCGCTGCAGATCGCTTCCGCCAGTTCCGGTGCCAGGAAGCGCCGGTCGTAGCCGATCACGATCTCGCGGCTGTTCAGCCCGGGCGGCGCCGAAAACTCCAGCTCCCGGGCGGCAGCGGCGGCCACTGGCAGCAGGCGCTCCACGGTGATATCCACCCCGAGGATGCCCCGCCAGCCATCGGTGCCGAAGACGATCGGGCTGGCCTCCAGGGGCAGGGGCGCGGACGCAGCCATCGGGGCAGAGGCACAGGGCAATACCGGTGGTGCTAGCAGCCGGCCTGCCCCCCTGCGTGAACGCAGGTGCCGGCAGACCAGACGGCCACCTAGCGTGATCGCTGTGCCGAGCCAGATTCCGCTCAACGACCGGCTGTTGCGCAGCTGGCTGCGCTGCAAGCGCCGCGCCTGGCTGGATCAGTTCGGCAACCCGGATCAACGGCTGTGGACGGCCCATCGCGAGCTGCAGCTCGATGAGCAGCGCCGCAGCTTCTCCACCCTGTTCCCGCAGAAGCCCCAGCGTGGAGAAGCCGCCGCCACCGCTGGCGCTCCAGCGGTCGTTGGCCTGCGGCTGCGGAGCCAGGCGGGGGGGCTGGCGGTGGAGGCTCATCCCCCTGTTTTGCAACGGGTTCAAGGCAGCAGCCGTTGGGGTGCCTTTGCCTACCGGCCGGTGATCTTTCGCCAGGGCCGCCGCACCACGCGCGAGCACCGGGTGGTGCTGGCTCTGTGGGGTCGGT
>JBDKGF010000225.1:0-5273 GCA_039798305.1 Cyanobacteriota bacterium | reverse complement strand
AGGCTGGTGGATCCGCTGCGCCAGCTGCAACTGATCCAGTCGGTGGCCTCCCGCTATCAGCGCCGCAGCGGATCCACCAGCCTCACGCGCCCGCCGCAGATGCTGCCCCGCAGCCAGTTGGGTGTGTTTGACGGGGTGCGCCGGCAGCTCGATCCCGAGGCCGAAACGGCCCTGCTCGAGGGTTTTCGCCGGCGGCGCAGCTCAACGCTGGTGTCGCTGCGGATCTTCCTGCTGATGATCCTGGTGCCGCTGATCGTGCAACAGACCAGCCGCACGCTGGTGATCTCACCGTTACTCGATCGCTTCGCGCCTGAAATTCCCTTCCTGAATTACACGAAGCCACACCTGCAGGAAAAGGCTGTCAACAAGCTGCGCATCTATCAGCAGGAGCTCGAATTTGAAGCGCTGCTGGAAGGCAAGGCACCTCCCTCACCGGAGGAGATCCAGACGGCCCTGATGGCCCGCGCCAATCAGCTGAAGCAGGACGCGGATGACGAGAGCCTCGAAGCCACCAAAAACGTGCTGGCCGACCTGGCAGCCCTGGTGGGCTTCACGCTGGTGTGTGTGCTCGGCCGGCGGGATCTGCAGGTGCTGCGGGGCTTCCTCGATGAAGCCGTCTATGGCCTGAGCGACAGCGCCAAGGCCTTCGCGATCATCCTGTTCACCGACATCTTCGTGGGTTTCCACAGCCCTGAAGGCTGGACGGTGTTGCTCGATGGCATCGCTCACCACCTCGGCCTGCCGGCGGAGGAGAACTTCATCCTGCTGTTCATCGCCACCTTCCCGGTGGTGTTGGCCACGATCTTCAAGTACTGGATCTTCCGCTACCTCAACCGCGTGTCTCCCTCCGCCGTGGCAACCCTGCGCGGCATGGATGGTGGTTGAGCCCCCGCTTGCCCCCGCTGTTGCGCTCCTGCCCCAACGCGGCCTGATCCTGATCAGCGGACCCAGCCGCGGGGGCAAGAGCGGCTGGGCCGAACACCTGGCTCACCGCTGGTCCGGCACCGTGGACTACCTGGCTACCGGTGCGGCGGCTGGCAGCGATCCGAGCTGGACCGAGCGGGTGTTGGCCCATCAGCAGCGGCGCCCGCAGCATTGGCGCTGCCACGAGGTGGGCGCTGAGCTGGTGGATCATCTGCTCGCGCGCGCCGAGGCTTCAAGCGGCGCCGCGGCTTCGGAATTGAATGCTCAGCCGCCGTTGCTCCTGATCGATTCACTGGGCACCTGGCTGGCCTGGCATCTCGAGGATTCGCCCTCCCGGTGGCAGAGGCGATGTGAACAGTTGCTCGAGGCGTTGGCGTTGCAGCAGGGGCCGGTGCTGCTGGTGGTGGAGGAAACCGGCTGGGGAGTTGTGCCGGCCACAGCGATCGGTGGGCTGTTCCGCGATCGGCTCGGAGCCCTGCAGCAAAACCTGATGCAGCACTGCTCGAGCGCCTGGCTGGTGGTGGCCGGGCGTGCCCTCAATCTGACCCAGCTGGGTCATCCCGTACCGCCAAGCCCCTGATGCCTCGCCTGGTGCTGTTTCAGCCTGAAATCCCGCCCAATACCGGCAATGTGGCCCGCACCTGCGCCGCCACCCGCACCGAACTGCACCTGATCGAACCCCTCGGTTTTGAGATCAGCGACCGCACGCTCAAGCGCGCCGGCCTCGATTACTGGCCCTGGGTGGATCTCCATCGCCACAGCGACTGGAGCGCCTTCCGCGCGCAGCAGCAGCAGCGTGGAGGGCGACTCCTGGCCCTGAGCCGGCACGGCAGCCAGCCCTACACCCAGCTGCGTTACCGAAGCGATGACTGGTTGCTGTTCGGTCGGGAGACCAGTGGCTTGCCTGCTGAGGTGGTGGCCGAAGCGGATGCCTGCCTGGCCATTCCGATGCCCGGTGCGATTGAGCATGGCGGCGGTGTGCGCAGTCTGAACCTGGCCACGGCCGCAGGGGTGGTGCTGTTTGAAGCGATCCGTCAGCTGGAGCCGATCACAGGTGAAGCCGACTGATTGGCCGAAATCGCCTGGTAGCACGGGTTTTTTTCATTTGGTCAACCAAAAGAGTGACCATGACGACTTGCAGGGCTGTGTTCAAGCCGTTACTCTCAGCGCGGTTCGCGGATGCTGGCTTCTCCGCCGAGCTTTGACCTCTGGCCAACGTTGCATGAAGCCTTATCAATTCTTGTTCACGACACTGGCGAGTACGGGCGCGATCGGCGCCGTCGCCACCGTCGTCGGCCCTTCGATCGCTGATTCGCGTCCCCAATATTCCGTCCCTTTCCCCTCCCCTGAGGCTGCCAGTGAGCAGCTGATCGCCGCCCTGCCCACCACCGATCGCCTCTGGGTGAAGGTGCGCAGTGCCATCAGCATCGAAGAGCTGGCCGACAAGCTGGCCCAGGATGAGACCAAGCTCGCCAAGCTCAACGACGTCAACGAGGACCACTCCTTCAGCAGCGGTGACTGGCTGGTGTTGCCCAGTCAGACCAGCAAGAAGGTCAAGCATCTCGCTGCGATCGACACCAGTGAGCTGCGCCGCACGCCCCCCCTGGCCGCGCCACCAGAGCCGCAGGAGCCGGCTCGCATCCGCCTCGGCGACAGCCTCGCTCAGATCGCCGGCCGCTACAACCTCAGTATCAGCGAACTGCTGCGCCTCAACCCTGGCCTTCAGGCCGCGCGGTTGGTGGCCGGCACCCAGATCCGGGTGGCCCATTCCACTCCGGGCCGCAGCCGCATGATCCTTGGCCTCAAGCCCACAGGCTCTGGTGGTCTGAGCTGGCCTGATCAGCCTGATTTCGGTTTCGGCAGTGATCCCGGCGCTGAACTGACCGACACCGGCTGGATCTGGCCCACCAAAGGCATCTTCACCTCCGGCTACGGCTGGCGCTGGGGCCGGATGCACAAGGGCATCGACGTGGCCAACAACGTGGGCACCCCGATCGTGGCTGCCCGCAGCGGTGAAGTGGTGGTGGCGGGTTGGGATGACGGCGGCTACGGCTACCTGGTGGAACTGCGTCACCCCGATGGATCCCGCAGCCGCTACGCCCACAACAGCCGCATCTTGGTGCGGGTCGGTCAGGTGGTGAATCAGGGCACTGTGATCTCCCAGATGGGCAGCACCGGCCGCAGCACCGGTCCCCACCTGCACTTTGAAATCCTTCCTGCCGGCCGTGGCGCCGTGAATCCGCTTCAGTTCCTGCCCGCACGGGCCTGAAGCCCCGGTGCCACAGGGATCCGAGCAGGCGATCCTCTACAATCAACCCACCGCGGCTCGGTAGCTCAGCTGGTTAGAGCGTGGGATTCATAACCCCAAGGTCGGGAGTTCAAGTCTCCCCCGAGCCACTATGCGCTGAACAGCTCTGTGCCCTGCTTCGGCGGGGCTTTTTGCTGTCTGGGCCTGGGTTTTCGGCGATTCCACAGCTGGGACTCATGTGATCACGTTGTAGCAGGTTGACCCTGCTTGAGGCGGTTACTTGTGAACTGGTTCACAACCGAGACAGGCGGGCGTGGGGAATACTCCCCGCACCTTCGTCATTGGCGCCATGGCCGCATTTCGGTCTCACCGGTTGGACGCTTGGGACATCTGCTCCCGGGAGCTCGTATCCAGGCATTCGCGGTTCCGCCTGCGTCGCTACCCCCGCAGTCCTTTCATCTATGTGCGGGAACTGGTGCAGGGCAAGCAGGTGCGGGAGTTCTCTCTGGGGCCGCTGGAGCATGGCAACGCTGCCGATGTGGAGAAGGTGCGTGACCTCTGCCTGGAGGGTCACCGCAGCGGACAGTGGCCGGCTCACTGGTTTGGCAAACCAGCGACCCAGCTCGAATCATGGAGCGCACTGACGGAGGCCTGCATTGCCGACATCCAGCGACGCATTTGCAAGGAAGGCAGCCGGGTGCATGCCATCAATGATCTGCGCCTCAGGATTGCTCGCTTCCGTGATCCGGTGGATCCACAACTGCTGCTGCGCTGGTGCCTTGAGCTCGATCCGGTGACGAGCCTCAAAAGCTTCAATCGTCGGATCGAGACCCTGTCACAGATCCAGCGGAGCGGCCTGCTCGATCTGGCGATGGTTCTGGAGCAGCTGCGTGCGATGCGCCCCAAAGGGGCTGCCGAAAAGATCCGCAAGGCGTCTTCGATGCGGGTGCGGGTGATCCCCACGGATGAGGAGCTGCAGCACTGGCTCGATCGCCTGGAGCCCTTCCACCAGTGGGTATTCGGCTGCATCGCCACCTATGGCCTGAGGCCCCATGAGCTCTGGCACGCCGAGGGGATCGACAGCCAGGGCTGGATCAGCATCCCCGGCGACATGAAAACCAAGACCGGCGAGCACTTCGCGCCAGCCGTACCCGAGGCCTGGGTGGAGCGTTATGGCCTGCGGGAGAACTGGGAGCAATTCCACGGCCAGCTCAATGGCCGCTGGAAGGTGCGCTTCGCGGAGGTGTCCGGCGTGAGGATCGCCGTGAACAACGTGGCCGTCTCCAATTCGCTGTACAAGGAGTTCCAGCGCAAGGGGCTGCAGAAGCTCTGGGCGCCGGTGGCAGATGGGGAGGGCATGGACTGGGTGAGGCCCTATGACCTCAGGCACGCCTACGCCATCCGTTGCGCCACCTCAGCGGAAACCGCGGATGCCTTTGACGACGACATGGCCACCTGGATGGGGCACGGGCTGGATGTGCATCGCCGCATCTACCTGCGCTGGCTGAGCTCCAGCCGCCGCAAGGAGTCGCTGCAGCGGCGGCGGAGCGGAGCAGGAACAGCGGCAGTGAACCGGATTCAGCCGTTTGAGCCGTCGCCGACGGTGGCCTCGCCAGCTCCAGCCTTACCGGAAGGGATCACACCGGAACTGCTGGAGATGGCCATGAAGCTCAAAGCAGCCGGCCTCGGCTGAAGGCCGGGCCGGCCCGGTGAATCAGAACTCCTCCTCCCAGAGCCCCATGCGCTCCAACCAGGCATCGGATTGCTCAAAGCTCCAGCCGTGATCGGCTTCGAGGACGTCGGCAATGGCGAACATCAGATCAAAGGAGCGGCCGTCGTAGCCGCCGCGGGAGATGGCGGTGCGCTGCAGGGCATTGGCGAGCTGCAGAAGCTCGAGTTCAGCCAGCCAGTCGCCCTGCTCAAAGGTGGCAAGGGTGTGATCCTGTTGGCAAGCCAGTTCCCAGCGATTGGAGGAACAGCCGCTCGGCCGCTGGAGAAGCGAACGGAAGAAGGCAGTGATGCTGACGTGGACCCCAGAAACTGAACCAGTCCTTATGAGAGCTTCCCAACCGGCCAGACTTGGCCAGGAGAAGCCCCATGA
>JBDKGF010000224.1:0-2518 GCA_039798305.1 Cyanobacteriota bacterium | reverse complement strand
CGTTGGTTGAGCTGGGCGGGATTGTCGGCGGTTGGGGGGGTGACCTTCGGCGAACCGTCGCGCTTGCTGGCGCGTCCTTCCGGAGCCATTGGTGTGGCCATTTGCTACGAGATCGCCGATGGGTCAGCTCTGGCTGCGGCTGCTCGCGATGGGGCCGGCTGGCTGTTGGCCAGCGCCAATCTCGATCCCTATCCCGCTCAGCTGCAGGGCCAGTTCGCCGCCCTGGCTCAATTGCGGGCGATTGAAACGGGGCGCTGGCTGGTGAGTGCAGCTAACACCGGTCCCAGCCTGCTGGTGGATCCCTCCGGGGCGGTGCAGCAACGACTGATCAACGGCGTTGCCGGAACTCTTCCCGTTCAGTTGGAGGTGCGCGCAGGGCTCACGGGCTACAGCTGCACCGGTGAGCTGCCATTGCTGGCGCTGGCGGCGGCAGCGGGAACAGCCCGGCTTCGATCTCGAGTGCGACAATCTTGAGACTTTCTTGAGATTGCCTGTGCGCTCCTCGCGCTGGGGTGTGGCTGCTCTGCTGGGCCTGGGTGTGGCTGTGCTGCAGCCGCTGCCGCTCAGGGCTGAGGGCTTGTCGCTGCAGGCGGAAGCCGAGCTGTTGGAAAGCCTGCGAGCCCTGGGGGTGACCGTTCAGCAGGGTGGTATCTGCGGTGCTCCCGGGCAGCTCGCCACTTACAACATGGGCGCCAACCTCCTCTGCCTTGGGGATGCCCTGCAGGCCAGGCCCAAAGAACGCAGCAAGGTGCTCCATCACGAGCTGGTGCACGTGGTGCAGGACTGCCTTGATGACCTCGCGACCCCTACCTCGCTGTCTCTCAGCGAGGGGCTGAGGCGTGCCGGAGATCTCACGGAGCGGCAGCTGAATGGCTTCTTCCTGCAGCATCTGCGCAACCAGGGCAATCTCCAGCACGTGGTAGCCACCACGGCTCCTCTACCCCAGGACAGCAGGCAGCGGGAAATTGAGGCCTATGCCTTGCAGGCTGATCCAGCCCTGGTGCAGCATCTGTTACGGCAAAGCTGCCGGCGGCCCTGATGCCCTTCAACGCTGAAGATTCGCAGGAATCCGCTCTGGGGCGCCTGCTGAGCAGCGCCCGTTCGCTCTGGCAACTGCGCGATTTTCGTCGCTTCTGGGTCGCCAATTTGGTGTCGAATCTCGGCACCAGCGCTTTCGTGATGGCGATGTCGTGGCTCACGGTGAAGAGCTACGGGGCCAGTGGTATTGCCGCCCTTGCTCTTGGCTATGGCATCCCGCAGTTTCTGCTGCAAGTGGTGGGGGGAGCCACCGCCGATCGCATCAACCGCCGGCGCCTGTTTCAGCTCACCGAAACCGGTTTTCTGGTGGTGGCCCTCACGCTATGGCTGGCATCGATGGACGGCACTGTGCCTCTCTGGTTGCTTGTGGCCGTCAATGCCTGTAATGGGGCGATTTCGGCGTTTGATTCCTCCGCCCGCACCGCTTTGATCAGCGAGATGGTGCCCCGGAACCAATGGCTGGAGGCGCAGCAGCTTTATAGCGCTTCGTCGAACATCACCAATATTTTCGGCCCCGCTCTTGGCGGTGTGCTGTTGAGCATCGGGACCAGCGATCGCAGTCACGAGGAGGTGGCGTTCTTTTTCAATGTGATCAGTTTTTTGCCCCTGTTGGTCCTGATTCCGTTTCTGCCTGCGGTGCGCTCGGCAACCCACGTCGCCCGCTCCAAGGGTGAATCGTTTCTGCGCAGCGTGGCTGAGGGGCTGAGCTTTGTGCGCAGTCAGTGGAGCTTGCGGGCACTGTTGCAGCTGCTGGCGCTGGTGATGCTGCTGGGAATGCCCTTTCAGACTCTGCTTCCGATCTTTGTGCATGGTCACCGAGCGATGGGTGGTGGCCAGAGCCATGGTTATTACGCGGCTTTGTTGTCAGCTGTTGCACTGGGAGGATTCGTGGGGGCGTTGCTGGGCATGGCATCTGGTAGCGGGCGCCGGCCGGGCGGGTCGCTGTTGGCGTCGGCAGCCGGGCTGGGGCTGTCGATCGTGCTGCTGGCTTCCAGTGCCGTGATCCATTGGGCTTCTTTGGCGGCCTTCTTTGCTGGCGTCTGCGGGGTGCTCGCCGTGAATCTCGATACAGCTCTGGTGGAGGGGCTTACGCCGGTTGCTCTGCAGGGGCGCGTATCGGCGATTGCCAGTCTCAGCAAGGGGTTGCAGTCGTTCAGTGCTGCTGCAGCGAGTGGTCTGATGCACTGGATTGCAAGGCTGACGGGCGTTCCCGGGTCGGGGTACGTGCCAGTGCAGGTGTCGATGGGGCTGGCGCTGATCCTGGTGGTCCTGCTGTTGCGAGGACCGCTGCTGCATCTGGAACGGAACGCCGAGGCTCACCCGAGCGCATAAAAAAGGCGCCCTCAAGGGCGCCGGATAGATGAACCTGCCTCCCCGGATCAGAAGATCTGGGCGCGGGGGTTGCTCACGGTGGCGAGCTGAGCCTGGTGCAGGCGCTGGGCCTTCAGGATCTGCGCGCGGATGAGGGCGAGGGTGTTCA
>JBDKGF010000223.1:0-4568 GCA_039798305.1 Cyanobacteriota bacterium | reverse complement strand
AGCACACTCTTGCTGCCCCAGCGCACGCTCACGTCGTGCATCTCCACCACGGGTGCAGGCACCGGACACTCACGCAGGCAACCGGGCCATCTTGGCGGTTTCTCCGTACAGTTCCAGCACTTTCCTGGGGTGATGCGCGCTCGAACGCCACGCAGCAGCCAGCGCACCAGACCCAGACCCAGCTGGGTTGGACGCGGGGATCTGCGCCAGCAGGATCTGGTGAGCCGCTCCCGGCGCGCGGCCCGCTGGCTGCAGCCGGGGCTGGTGGTGAAGCGCTGGATGCTCACCTCGGGTATCGGCCTGCTGCTGGCGCTGCTCGGCGCGGCCGTCTGGGCGGATCTGCAACCGATCTATTGGTTGCTGCAGTCGATCCGCTGGTCGCTGCAGAACGTCACCCAGGTGTTACCGCGGGAGATCACCGGCCCCTTGGTGCTGCTGGTGGGGGGCGGCCTGATCTGGCTGGGCCAGAGCCGCAGTTTCGGCACGATTCAGAAGGCGCTCGCCCCTGAAAAGGACACGCTGCTGGTGGATGCCCTGGCCGCCAAGCGGCGGCTCAACCGCGGCCCCTCGATCGTGGCCATCGGCGGTGGCACGGGCCTCTCCACCCTGCTCAGCGGCCTGAAGCGCTACAGCAGCAACCTCACGGCGATCGTCACCGTGGCCGATGACGGCGGCAGTTCAGGGGTACTGCGCCGCGAACTGGGCGTGCTCCCCCCCGGCGACATCCGCAACTGCCTGGCGGCCCTCGCCACCGAGGAGCCGCTGCTCACCCGTCTGTTCCAATACCGCTTCCGCGCCGGCACGGGCCTGGAAGGGCACAGTTTCGGCAACCTGTTCCTCTCGGCCCTCACCGCGATCACCGGCAGCCTGGAATCAGCGATCACCGCGAGCAGCCGCGTGCTCGCCGTGCAGGGCACGGTGGTGCCGGCCACCAATGCCGATGTGCGCCTCTGGGCTGAACTGGAGGACGGCCGCCGCATCGAAGGCGAGTCGCAGATCGGCCATGCCTCCAGCCCGATCGTTCGCCTGGGCTGCACCCCTGAACGGCCCCCGGCCTTGCCGCGCGCCATCGAAGCCATCGCCAATGCCGATCTGATCGTGCTCGGCCCGGGCAGCCTCTACACCTCCCTGCTGCCCAACCTGCTGGTGCCCGAATTGGTGAGCGCCATCAGCCGCAGCAAGGCACCACGCCTCTACATCTGCAACCTGATGACCCAGCCCGGTGAAACTGACGGGTTGGACGTGGAGGGCCATCTGCGGGCCATCGAGGCCCAGCTGGCCAGCCTTGGGATTCAGCAACGCCTGTTCAATGCCGTGCTGGCGCAGGAAGATCTGGGCGACTCGCCCCTGGTGCACCACTACCGCCAACGCGGCGCCGAACCGGTGCGCTGCAATGTGCGGCGGCTGCGCAGCCAGGGCTACGACGTGATGCTGGCGCCCATGCAGGGAGCCAGGCCGTCAGCCACGCTGCGCCACGACCCGCGCAGCGTGGGCGTGGCGGTGATGCGCTTCTTCAAACGCCAGAAGCAGGACGGCCGCAGCCCGCTGGAGACGCGGGCTCAGTAGGCGTCCTGCATTTCGTAGAAGTCAGGCTGCACGTAGTCCTTGCGCAGCGGGAAGCCTTTCCAGTCCTCAGGCATCAACAGGCGCTTGGGATGAGGGTGACCTTCGAAGCTGATCCCGAACATGTCGAAGGTTTCACGCTCCTGCCAATCCGCACCACGGAACAGGCCGTAGAGGCTGGGAATCGAAAGCGCACCATCGCGGGGCAGGAACACCTTCAGACGCACCTCCTCCGGCTTGAGATCAGAGGCGAGCGGCTCACTGGCGCTGCATTGATCAGCGAGGGCACCCAGTTTCACCAGGTGATAGAAGCTCACCAGCCGTCCGCCCGGGCCTTCGTCGTAACCGCCCTGGCACTGGAGGTAATCGAACCCGGAAGCCTTGAGGGCGGTGGCGATTAAGGGCAGGAAGGGCGCTTCCACGCCCAGCACTTCAACACCCAGATGATCCGGCTCCAGCAGCTCGTGCTCAAAGCCCTGGCTACTGAGCCAGCGGCTCACCGGACCGGGCTCGGGCGCCGTGAGGGTGGTTGGAGCGGTGTCCTCGGGCATGGCTCAGGCGGGGTTGATGACGGGATTGGCGGCGAGATCGGCGGCAGCGACAGGCAGACCCTCGGCGGCGGCCAAGGCAGCCTTCTGGGTTTCAGCGCGGAGATAGCGGCCGTCCACAATCGGCTCCACCGCCTTCATCTGGTGGGACACGGTGCAATAACGGTGGGTGGGCAGCAGATTGCCGCGCTCCGACAGCGCTTCGTTACCCACCTTCTTGCGCAGCTTGATCACCGCATCAAAAATGGCCTCGGGGCGCGGCGGGCAACCCGGCAGATAGAGATCCACAGGGATCAGCTTGTCCACACCGCGCACAGCAGTGGTGGAGTCAGCCGAGAACATGCCGCCGGTGATCGTGCAGGCACCCATGGCGATCACATACTTCGGCTCCGGCATCTGCTCGTAGAGCCGCACCAGGGCCGGCGCCATCTTCATCGTCACCGTGCCGGCCACGATCAGCAGATCGGCCTGACGCGGGCTGGAGCGAGGCACCAGACCGAACCGGTCGAAGTCAAAGCGGGATCCGATCAGCGCCGCGAACTCGATGAAGCAGCAGGCGGTGCCATACAGCAGCGGCCAGAGGCTGCTCAGGCGAGCCCAGTTGTGCAGGTCATCGAGAGTGGTAAGGATGACGTTCTCGGAGAGATCCGAGGTGACAGCCGGAGCTCCAACG
Organism: Cyanobacteriota bacterium; assembly: GCA_039798305.1. Classification (GTDB taxonomy): domain Bacteria; phylum Cyanobacteriota; class Cyanobacteriia; order PCC-6307; family Cyanobiaceae; genus Vulcanococcus. The sequence goes on along the minus strand of JBDKGF010000223.1, from coordinate 1,784 downwards.
GGGTTGCAGCTGGCGCCGCGCTGATCGCGCAGGGCACCGATGGAGAGGGCCTCGGCCATGCCGGAGGTTGCAGAGGAGGGGGTCATCTCAGATCAGCTCCACTCGAGGGCGCCCTTGCGCCAGGCGTAGGCCAGGGCCACAACAAGGATGGCGATGAACACCAGGGCCTCGATGAAGGCCAGCAGCCCGAGGCGATGGAAGGCCACCGCCCAGGGATAAAGGAACACGGTCTCCACGTCGAAGATCACGAAGACCAGCGCAAACATGTAGTAGCGGATGTTGAACTGGATCCAGGCACCGCCGATGGGCTCCATGCCCGATTCGTAGGTGAGATCCCGTTCACCCGTGCGCGACCTGGGCGACACGATCTTGTTGGTGACGAGCGCCAGCACAGGCACCGCTGCTGCGATCAGCAGGAAGCCCAGAAAGGCGTCGTAGCCGGAGAGAACGAACACGGGCGCGATCAGCCCAACCGTGGCGGCAGTCTGGCATCCATGCCCCGGGCCTGGGTCGCCGGCCCAGCTTCCTAAAGTCTGGCCCACCCGCACAGCCACGCCGTGAGCGAGGACCCCATCCAGGATCAGGCCCCCGCCAGCGAGCCCGAGGTGTCGGGGGCGGTGTCGGCGGAGGTGCCGATCGAGGCACCGATCGACGATCCCGATACCCATCGTTTTGAGTGCCGCAGCTGCGGCTTCGTGTTCGACCCGGCCGAAGGCATCAAAAAACTGGCGATCGAACCCGGCACCCCGTTCAGCGCCCTGGATCCGGCCAGCTTCCGCTGCCCCGTGTGCCGCAGCCAGACCAAGGCCTTCAAGGACATCGGTCCCCGCAACAAACCGAGCGGTTTCGAAGAGAACCTCGGCTATGGCCTCGGCGTGAACCAGCTCACCCCGGGCCAGAAGAATGTGTTGATCTTCGGCGGCTTTGCGCTGGCCATCGCCTTTTTCCTCTCCCTCTATTCCCTGCGCTGAGTCCGGTATGTCCCGTTTCCTCTCTTCCCTCGGCGCCCTGGCGCTTTCGCTGGTGCTGAGCCTGGGCCTGAGTGGCTGCGTCAGCAGCGGCCTTCCCGCCGCCAGCGCCAGCCCCTGGCAGCCCGTGGACATCCACACCAAATCCAACCCCCTGGATCTGGCCTTCACCGACAGCCGCCACGGCTTTCTGGTGGGCAGCAACCGCCTGATTCTGGAAACCAACGATGGGGGCGCTTCCTGGCAGGAGCGCGCGCTCGACCTGCCGGAAGAGGAAAACTTCCGGCTGATCAGCGTGGACTTCGCAGGTGATGAAGGCTGGATCGTGGGCCAGCCAGGCCTGCTGCTGCACAGCACCGATGGCGGCCAGAACTGGAGCCGCCTCTTCCTCGACACCAAGCTCCCCGGTGAGCCCTACCTGGTGACAGCCCAGGGCCGCAGCAGCGCCGAGCTGGCCACCAACGTGGGCGCGGTGTACCGCACCAACGACGGCGGCAACACCTGGCAGGCGGAGGTGGAAGACGCCGCCGGCGCCGTGCGCGACCTGCGCCGCAGCCCCGACGGTCGCTACGTGAGCGTCAGCGGCCTGGGCAACTTCTTCGCCACCTGGAACCCCGGCGACACGGTGTGGACCCCGCACCAGCGCGTCAGCAGCCAACGGCTGCAATCCATGGGCTTCCAGCCCGATGGAGCGCTGTGGATGCTGGCCCGCGGCGCCCAGCTTCGCTTCAGCCCCGAGGCCGACAGCCCGGATGAATGGAGCAAGCCGGTGGTGCCGATCGTGAATGGCTACGGCTATCTCGATATGGCCTGGGA
>JBDKGF010000222.1:0-5825 GCA_039798305.1 Cyanobacteriota bacterium | reverse complement strand
GGCCAGGCCGTAGGGGAGGCGCTCGCCGCTGAAGGGGCGTTGGAGCGCTACGCCGTGGATTTCATCGCCCGCCGCATCAACGGCAACTGGGACCTGCAGGCGATCGAGGTGAACCTGCGCCAGGGGGGCACCACCCACCCCAGCATGGCCCTGCGGGCGATCACCACCGGGCGGCTGGATCCAGCCACCGGCCTGTTCATGGCACCCACCGGCCAGGCGGTGTTTTACAGCGCCACCGACAACCTCACCGCTCCGCAACTGCGGGGGTTGCTGCCAGCCGATCTGATCGACATCGTGGCCGAAGCCGCTCTGCACTACGACCCGGCCCGGCTGCGGGGCAGCGTGTTTCACCTGCTGGGCTGCCTCTCGGAATACGGCAAGCTCGGCATGACCTGCATCGGCCGCAGCGCCGAGGAAGCCGAAGCGGTGTATCGCGCCACAGCCGATGGGCTGATCGCCCGGGCCGGCCAGCTGCAGGCTCAGGCCTGAGCGGGAATCACCAACACCGGCAGCCGGGCATGGGTGAGCACCCGCTGAGTTTCACTGCCGATCAGCAGCCCGGCCAGGCCGCGGCGACCGTGGGAGGCCATCGCGATCAGGTCGCAGCCCAACCGTTCCGCAGCCTCGAGGATCGCCTCATGCACCAGCGGGCTGACGCAGGTCTCGCTGCTGGCCTCCACCCCTTGCGCCCGAGCCTGATCGAGCGCCCTGTCCAGAATCGTGGTCGCAAAGCGGGCATTGGCCTGAGTGAACTGCTCGCTCAGGGCCGGATCAAGCACCAACCCCTCGCCGTAGATCGCCACATCCGGGCGGCCGTAGTAGCTCGGCTGCACGTGAAAAAAACTCACCCGCGCGCCACACGGCTTGGCCAGTGCCAAGGAGGCGCTCACCGCCGCATCGGAGAGCTCGGAGCCGTCGATCGGCACCAGGAGATGACGAACCATGGCAACCCCAGCGCGGCCTTCACCAAAACGCTAGGTACTAAGCAGCGATCCAACCAGCCAGATGGGAAGCCGCCCGGGAGCGCACCAGCGCCCGCGCCGCCGGCAGGGCGGGCTCCAGCCGCTGCGAGCTGAACGGCGGCAGATGGCGGCTGCGCAACCAGGCGCCCCAGCGGAATTCATGGAAGGGAATCAGCGGTGCAGCCGCCACCAACCCCTCGCGTTTGAGCTTCCACACGAGGCTGCGGTAGGGATCGTCCTGGGTGCCGCTGAGGCTGGATGGCAGAGCCGTGGGGTGGAGCGGCCCCAGGCCGCGGCCGTCATAGAGGTACAGCCAGCCGCGTTGATGCAGCTGCTCGAGCACCGCATGGCGCTCCGACACCTCGAGCTGCAGCACCACATAACCGAAGGCCGTGGCGTTGGGATCGAGCTCGAGCAACGCCCGCAGCCGGTGATGGCGATCCACCATCCACAGCTCCCCGGAGGCGCTGCGCACCAACGGCGTGGGCTTGCGCTTGAGATAACGGCGCCGCTGCTTGGCATCGTCGGCGGCGAAATCGAGCTGGCGGCTACGGATCTCGGCCATACCCACACACAACTGGGTGGGCTGCAGCGCCTGCAACGGCACCTCCAGCAGATCAATCCCGTCACCGGTGGGAGCCGGCAACGGTTGGTAGGGGGGCAACCGCAACGCCATCGGCCGACGTTAAACCGATTCACCGGGGCATGGCTCAGCGCCTGCCTGGTGATGCTGCTCTGGCTGGGCTGGGCGCTGCCCGCTCGGGCAGCCGAAGCCTGTGCACCGCTGGATCCCGAGGGCGTGACGCAGCTGTTTGATCAATGGAACAGCGCTCTGCGCAGCGGCGATCCCGATCAGGTGGTGGCGCTGTACAGCAACGACGCCCTGCTGTTGCCCACCCTCTCGAGCGAGCCGCGCACCAGCCCCGCCGGCATCCGCGATTACTTCACTGGCTTTCTTGCCGGCGGCCCGCAGGGGCAGATCGACAGCCGCAGCATCCAGCTGGGCTGCAATGAAGCGATGGCAGCCGGCACCTACAGCTTCCGCTTCGCCGATGGCCATCAGGTGAAAGCCCGTTACACCTTTGTGTATGTGTTCAGCGATGGCCACTGGCTGATTCAGCACCACCATTCCTCACTGATGCCCAGCGCCTGAGATCCGTCACGACCGGTGCCCCGGAGCGCTTGTAGCGGCAAGCATCCTGGTGCTCACGCACCGTGCAGCCATACATCGCCAGAAACAGATCGCGATCCGCCAGCGATCCTGTGAGGCCGCAATCGAGGTAGTGCTGGCGCAGCGGTGTCCAGGGCCTGCTGTGGATCTGGCCATGCAATTTCTGCAAGCGAAAGCGGCGCAGGGCCTTGAGGGGCGCTTCGCCGCAGTGGGCATGGCAGAGGTTCTGCAACGTGCGCACGCTCACGTGACAGTGGCGGGCCAGATCAGCCATCCGCAACGGACTGGCGTAGTGCTCGGCCACATAAGCCGCGAGCACGGCCATCACCCCAGCATCCGCCGTGGAGGCCGCCAACAGGAGGGAACGCGGTGCCATTCGCCCGCCATAGCGTTCGATGATCGGCGGCAACCTACGCAGCCGATCAGCCCAAAACCGTGAGGCACAACACAAGGTTGCGCGTTATACCGAATCTGCATCAAGGCTCAGAAACTGAACAGACCAACCGGAACAGACCAACCGGCAACGTTCAGAACCTGATGCCATCAAAGATCGGCATCGTGGCAAATCCCAGAGAGGCCGGCGCGGGATTGGGCCCCGCCGGCAGCGCCTGCACCGCGAACATGTAAGTGTCGGCCTGGAAGGGGTTGTTCCAGGGCTTGAGGGCCACCGTGATCGTCTGCCCAGGCTGAGGCGGCTGAGGGAATTGCACCGTGATGCGGCGGGCCTGTGGATCAAAGGCGGCCTGCACGGCAATGGCGGCTCCCTCACGGCGCGGCAACCCCTCAAAGGCCCGGGTGCGCGCCGGTGCGAACTGGAAATTGCGGTCCACCCCTCGGGTCTGCTGGATCACCAGGCCGCCCAACCCCGCGCCGGCCTGCTCCGGCAGGGTGAGCGTGAAGTAATAGATGGCGGCCGTCTGCCCCACATAGGTGTAATAGTTGGTGAAGGTCACCTTCCAGGGGGGACGAGCAAACCAGGTCTGACCATCCAGCTCAAGCGCCCCAACGGGCGCCGCCACGACCTGAAGGGCCACCAGAGCGGGCACGATCCAGGGGTTTGCCATCCGTCCACCATCGGCTTGGGCGCAACGTAGCGGCGGTTCAGGCCGTTGATAGGGTCGGAGGGCTTATCTGCCAGATCGATGAACCGAGCTGAACTCGACGCCATCGACCTGATGCTGCGCGACCTCAACACGCGCCACGACGAGATCCGCCATCGCGCCGCCTTCCGGGGCTGCACCCGTGAGCTGCTCACCCTGCAGGAGGAGCTGGTGCGCTACCTGATGGCCAAGCGCGAAGGCCACAACCTGCGCTGAGCTTTAAGCGACCTGCACAAACGGCTGGGGGTTCTGATCACGGCGGTGTTGCCGCGGCAGTTCAGGCCCCTGCTCATCGCCGGCCAGGGCTGCGGTGCGCTCCAGTGCCGCGCGCATCAGCCGTGCCGCATGCAGGCTCATGTCGCGGGGCACGCTGATGCGATCGCGCCAGTAGCGCAGCCCCGCCGCCGTAGCTGACGGCGGTGGCAGCGGAGGGAGCGAACGATCGCGCAGCAGATTGGTGAGGGCGCAGCGCAGCGCCAGATCCAGGGCATCACCGGCGGCCGCGCTGCGGCGTGCCCCCTCCGGGTTCACCTCCAGCAACCGTTCACGGTGGCGGAGCATGCGCGCAAGGGCTTCCTGAGTCGCCGTGGCTGGTGCGCTCTGACGGGTCTCCACCACCGCGGGGTGATCCACGGGCCAGGGCCCCTGATCGATCAGGCGCGCGACCCGCTCCTGTTCGGCGCTGCCGCTGGCCAGGCAGCACCCCATCTGGGGCGGCAGGTCGTGGGCGTGGGTGTGGATGTCGCTCTGGGTGCCCAGGTAGGTGCTGCGCTGCTCAAGGGCCGAAAACCAGCGATCAATGACTGGATGCTGCGTGCGCAGCCCATAGGCCTTGTAGTAGGCGAGCGACGCGTTCATCCGCTCGAGATACGGCACGAAGATCACATCGGCCGTGCCGAAACTCTCCCGGAAGAAGGGGCCGGGTGTGGCCTCCAGCGCCTGCTCCACCAGGCCGGCCATGCGCGCGAAATGCTGCTCCGCCGGCACCGTGTGGGGACCCTCGCCCTCGCAGTAACAGAGCCACTGACACCAGGCGCGGAACAGGCGCCGCTCCAGCTGACGCAGGGCGAACACATCCGGGTCCTGCATGCCTTCACCAAGGGGGCCGAACGCCTCCTCGAGCGCCTGCAGGATCAGGTCGCTTTCGGTGATCAGGTGACCATCGAGCTCCAGGGCCGGCAGCATCCCCGAAGGAACGATCTGCTTGAACCAGCGTTCCTTCTCGCCGTAGCAGAACATCGTGACCTTGCGGACCCGGTAGGGGATCCGCTTTTCCTCCAGCCACAGCCACACCTTCTGGCAGTAGGGGCACCAGGCGTGGTGATCGCGGTAGAGGGTGACGCGCACCTCCGATTCCGGCCGCCCGAACAGGCGCAGGCGAGCCTGGGCGTTGGTGGGTCCCTCCACCCGGCGCTTCTGCAAATCCGCTTCGCTGCACGGATCGAGGAGCTCCTGAAGCTGCTGCCAGCTCAGGGGCTCAGCCGGGGCCATCGATGGGGCGATTGGATGCATTGACCCAGCATGGACGAATCAACCACAGCCCTGCGGCAGCCCCCCGCTACTCAGACCAGCCGTGATCCGCTGGCCTGCAGCTGCTGAGCCGGATCGAACACCGCCGCGATCGTGCGGATCAACCAGCGGCCCTCGGTGGTGACCGTCACCTGGCCGATGCCCTCCTCCTGCCGTAGCTCCACCAGGCCATCAGTCGCCAACTCCTGCAACTGCTGCCACTCCAGGGCGTAGCGCTGCAGGTCCAACGCCACGGCGAACTCACACATCACCTGCCGAATCAGCTCCCGCCGCTCGAGCACCTCCGGATCCCGCACCACCAGGCCGCGCTCCACCGGTAGGCGACCCTGCTCGAGCGCAGCGCTATAGGCCTTGAGGTTGCGCTCGTTCTGGCAGAAGAGATGGGGGAACTGGCTGATCGCCGTGGGCCCCACCCCCAGCAGTTCCAATTCACCACCGGTGGTGTAGCCCTGGAAGTTGCGATGCAGCCGGCCTTGGCGTGAGGCCAGCGCGAGGCTGTCGCCGGCGAGGGCGTAGTGATCCATGCCGATCGCCTCGTAGCCACTGGAGCAGAGCAGGCACTGAGCGTCTTGGAGCATGGTGATGCGCTCGCGTGGGCTGGGCAGATCGTCTGCGGCGATCTTGCGCTGCAGTGGCAACTGCTCGGGCAGGTAGGCAAAGGAGAAGAGCGAGATCCGATCGGGCCGCAGCTCCTGAACCAGCTCAAGCGTTGAGCGGAAGCGCTCGGGCGTTTGCAGCGGAAGTCCGCAGATCAGATCCACGTTCACGCTGGCGAACTGCGCCTCCCGCAGCCAGCCCATCACCCGCCGCAGCTGCTCGGTTGGCACCACGCGGTTCACGGCTTGTTGCACTTCCGGGTCAGCATCCTGAATGCCGAAGCTGATGCGGTTGAAGCCCAGGGCCCGCAGCTGCAGCGCGGCATCGCGATCGAGGAATTCCGGGTTCACCTCGATCGATGCCTCCAGATCGGGCTCGAGATCGAAGTGCCGCGCAATCAGCTCCCAGAGCTGGCGAGTTTCGGTGGCGTTGAGGTAGTTGGGGGTCCCGCCACCCCAGTGCAGC
>JBDKGF010000221.1:0-3382 GCA_039798305.1 Cyanobacteriota bacterium | reverse complement strand
GAGCACCTGATCACCACGCCCTTTCGCTCCCGCTACGTCTACCAGCGCATGCCGCGCCTCGATGGGCCGGGCGATGTGGAACCGCTTTCAGTGAAGGAGGCGGCGGTGATCGTGAGCATCGCCAACCGATTCCACTGGGATGTGCCCGCCTCCGGCACCCTGCTGGTGGGCTGGGTGGTGCTGGGGCCGATCTGCGGCTCGCTGCGCTGGCGGCCCCATGTGTGGCTCACCGGCGGTGCGGGCTCCGGCAAGAGCGCGATCCTCGAGCGCTACATCACCCCCCTGCTGGGCGACTTTGCCCTGCCGGTGAGTGGCTCGACCACAGAAGCAGCGGTACGCCAGTCGATCTGCTCCGACGCCATGCCGGTGGTGTTTGACGAGGCCGAAAGCAACGAGCGGCCGGATCAGCAGCGGATGCAGGGGATCCTGTCGCTGGCGCGGGTGGCCAGCAGCGAGAGCGGGGCGGCCCTGCTCAAGGGCTCCCCGAGCGGGGAGGTGAGCCGCTACCGGGTGCGCTCGATGTTTCTGCTCAGCTCGATCGCCACCGCCCTCAAGCAGGGGGCCGACCGGAGCCGCTTTGCCCAGCTCACCCTCCGCAACCCCGCCGAGCTGCCCAAGGGCGAGCGGGAGCTGCATTGGGCCTCGCTCGATCGAGACCTCGATCGCCACATCTCTGGCGAGCTGGGGCGCCGTCTGATCGCCCGCACCGTGGGCCTGATTCCGATGATCCGTCAGGCCGAGGGGGTGTTCACCCGCGCGGCGGCGCGGCACTTCGACTCCCAGCGCCTGGGCGATCAGTACGGCACCTTGATGGCCGGCGCCTGGTCGCTGCTCAGCGATGTGGTCCCCACCCAGGAGGAGGCCGAGCAGTGCATCGCCTTCCACGACTGGGAGAGCTACAGCCAGAGCACCGAGCTCAGCGATGAGCAGCGCTGCATCCAGACGATCCTCCAGCACCAGTTGCGGGTGGAGTGCCCCGATCGCAGCGTCACCCGCACGATTGGCGAACTGGTGGAGCTCGCTGCCCACCAGGCCCATGACCTGGAGATCAGCGCCGAGCTGGCTGGGCAGGCCCTGGCCCGCCAGGGATTGCGGCTGGAGCCGCCCCATCTGCTGGTCAGCAACACGGCCGAACCGATCGCCCACATCCTGCGGGAGACCGCCTGGGCCCATGGCTGGGCGGTGGTGCTGTTGCGCCTTGCTGGCGCTCAACGCCGCGGGCCAGTGCGCTTCTGCGGCGCCGGCATGGTCACGCGGGCGGTGGCGATTCCACTGGCGGTTCTCTGAGGTTCAGCGTCACAGCCATGACACCCCGCAACACCCCACCGTTATGCCCAGATCGACTGCAGCGCAACCGATCCCAGCTGCTGTAACGCTGTAACGCTTTTTGCCGGGGGGAGACACCCTCACACACACATAGACACCCATGCACACCTGCGTAAGGACACACTGCTGCTTGCTAATGCTTCTATTTATAGAAAGAGGGTTACAACGTCACGGGGTCTGCTCAACCCCTGCTCTGGAGCGGGATTTCGGCTGTGACGCCTGCTGTCACGGCCCGTTGCAAGGGAAACGGCCATGCTGACGGCGACCTGGCTGGATCCCATCCCCGGCCTCTGGCGGGATGAGGCAGCGCACCGGTACTGGTTGGGCGACCACCTGTTCCCGGTGTCGATCACCGGCGTGCTGGCCCACGGGCTGAGCGAGACCGCCAGACGCTCGATCGAGGCCAAGCGGGCGATCTGGGAGCCGCGCGGCACCACCGTGCATGCGGCTCTGGAGCGCTACAGCCAGGCCCGCTTCCTGGTGGGCAAGAGCGCAGCCGATGCCCTGCTGGAAGCCGAGACCCTGCCGGGGCATCACCGATACCGGGATTGGATCCTGCCGCTGCTGCAGCTGCCGCTCTGGGATGAAGTGCAGGTGATCGCCAGCGAGCGGCTCACCTGCTGCATGACACGCAACGTGGCCGGGGCCTTCGATGGCGCCTACATCTCACACGCCCTGAGTGAGCGGCGCGGGCATGAGGTGCGGGTGCTCTACGACCTCAAGACCCTCTCGGCCCATGGACGGCCCTATTCCACCGCTGCGCAGCTCGGCGGCTACATGGTGCTGGAGGCTGCCCAGGGGAACCACTACGAGCTGGGCCAGACGATCTGGAGCAAGCCCGGCGAGGCCTTCACCAGCACCTTCTACAGCCGTGAGCAGTGCCTGAGCGCCTGGGCCGCCGCCTGGAGCCGGTACTGCCTTGCTCACAGACCCTTCTGAGTACAGTGAGAGTCTGATTAGGAATTAACAGCCGCTGCGATTGCGACTCTTAGGACAGAGCCCATACAGTGAAGCCCTGGCGGGCTCTGGCCTGCTGGCCTGTTGCTGCTCTGTTCCTGGTGATGCCTGCTGCCCCTGTTGAAGCTGCCTCGGCGTCGACAGCACCGCCGGATTCGGCGGGCGCCATCGATGCCCTGCTCGATGCCATCACGGCTCTCAAGGCTCAGCAGAAACAACTGGAGCAGCAGCTTGAACCGCTGCTGGAGGCGCTCAACGAGGCGATGGCAGCCGGCCAGCTTGATCCGGCCTTCTCCCACAACGACTGGGCCTTCTCCCACAGCCCGGGCCGGCTGAGCTACGAGTTCCCTGCGGCGGTGCAGCAGATCGAGCAGCAGCTCAAGGCGGCCAAGGAGAGTGCCATCCAGCAGGGCAGCGCCACCGAGAAGCGCGGCAAGCCCTTCTGGACCATCCGCCCCCCGAAGGCCCAGGACCAGCCGTTCTGAGCCGATGCCCCCTCGCGCCCACCACCAGGCCGCTGCCGATCCTGTGGAGGAGCTGCGCTCCGCACCCGATCAGCAGGACGCCGACGGGGACGCGCTCTGGGAGCCGGTGGCGGTGGACCCCAGCCGGCCGATCAGCCAGACCAACCCACCGCGGCGTGCTCCCCACCACATCCAGACACCCAGGGCCACCGCTGGGGAAGTCGAGAGACGGATTGCTGAGGCCCAGCTGTGGATCGCCCAGCGGCTGCCGTTGCTGGAGATCAGGGCAAAAGCGGGCGAAAGCTGGGGGGTGAGCAACGTCAAGACGATCAATCGCTATCTCGACCTGGCGCGGATGCGCATGGTGGAGGAGTTGATCTCCGATCGCCGCCGGCATCAGGCCGAACAGATCTTTGCGCTGAATGACTGCGCCCGCCGGGCGATGGACGCCGAGCAGTTCAGTGCTGCTGTGGGTGCCTTCCGGGTGATCGCCGAGATCGGCGGCCTGCTGCGGGCGCCGATCAAGCCACCTGAGGCGAAGACCTGATGGGCCGCATCGCCGCCACCCTGCCGCCCGCGGCACCGTCTGGCCGCGACGGCGGCCTGCTGCTGGATCCCGCCACCGACCTCTGGGC
>JBDKGF010000220.1:0-4765 GCA_039798305.1 Cyanobacteriota bacterium | reverse complement strand
CAGCCACTGCTGCCGTGAGCAACATCACCACGCTTGCGCTATTCGGCACCAGCGCCGATCCCCCCACCGAAGGGCACCGCGCCCTGCTGCAGGGCTTAGCCGAGCACTACGGAGCGGTCGCCACCTGGGCCAGCAACAACCCCTTCAAACAGCACGGTGCCCCGCTGGAGCTCAGAGCCCGGCTGCTGGGAGGCTTGGTGGAGGCGATCGGTGATCCCCGCATTCGTCATGTTCAGGAGCTGAGCAGTCCGCGGGCCCTGATCACGCTGGAGCAGGCCGCCCAGCGTTGGCCCGGCCGCTCGCTGGTGTTTGTGGTGGGGGGTGATCTGGCGGCGCAGGTGCCGACCTGGTGGAAAGCGGCTGAACTGCTGCAGCGCTGCCGGCTGGCGGTGGTGCCAAGGCAGGGATTTGCCCTGGATCCGGCGGCGCTGGAGGCGATCCGCAACCTGGGCGGGCAACCGGAACTGCTGCACCTGCCGGTGCCGGCCACGGCAAGCTCATCGATCCGCCGGCATCCAAGCCCCGAGCAGGTGCCGCCGGCGCTATGGACGGAACTGGTTCGTCACAATCTCTACGGCCTGGGGCAGCAGCCCTCCCACTCCCCCCGCTGATGCGTCTCGCCCTCGCCCAGATCAATCCGCTGGTGGGCGACCTGGCCGGCAATGGCGAGCAGCTCCTGCAGACCTGCCGCAGCGCCGCCGCGGCAGGCGCTGATCTGGTGGTGGCGCCGGAGCTGGCGCTCTGGGGCTACCCACCACGCGATCTCCTGCTACGCCCGGCCCTGCGCCAACAGCAGCAGCAGGCCCTGGACCGGCTTGCCGTCGAACTTCCCCAGGGGCTGGCCCTGCTGCTGGGGGTGAGCGAGCCCACCCCCGATCAGCAGACACCCGATCTGTTCAACGCCGCAGCACTGGTGGAACGCGGCGGCTGGCGGGTGGTGGCCCGCAAGCGCCTGCTGCCCAGCTACGACGTGTTCGATGAGCGGCGCTACTTCCGCCCCGCGGACCAGCCCTGCCTGCTGGAGCTGGAGCGTGGCGGCCGGATCTGGCGCCTCGGCATCACCCTCTGCGAAGACCTGTGGGTGGAGGAAGAGCTGCACCAGCAGCGGCTGCTCGGGGATGACCCCGTCGCGGATCTGCAGGCGCTGCAACCCGATCTGCTGCTCAACCTCTCGGCCTCACCCTTTGGCACAGGCAAGGCCCAGCTGCGGCGTGAGCTGGCAGCCGCCGCGGCCCGCCGGCTGCAGTGCCCGGTGGTGTACGTGAACCAGGTCGGCGGTAACGATGAGCTGGTGTTCGACGGCGGCAGCTTCGTGACCGGCGCTGATGGCCACGTGATCCGCCAGCTGGTCTTTGCCGGGGCTGATCTCGGCCTCTGGGACACCCGTGATGCAGTAGCCGCCGAGGATCACCTCGCCACGCTGCCCGCAACCGACGACCTGCTGCTGCGCGCGCTGGTGCTGGGGGTACGCGACTACGCCCGTAAGTGCGGCTTTACCAAGGCACTGCTGGGACTGAGCGGCGGCATCGATTCAGCCCTGGTGGCGGTGATCGCCGCAGCCGCCCTGGGGCCGGAAAACGTGCAGGCGCTGCTGATGCCCTCACCCTGGAGCTCCGAGGGATCGATCCACGACTCCCTCGCCCTCGCCGATCGCCTGGGGATGGCCACCCAGACCGTGCCGATCGAGCCCTTGATGGCGAGTTTTGACGCAGCTCTCACCCAGCCACTCGGCGGCGAACCCGCGGGCTTAACTGCCGAAAACCTGCAATCGCGCATCCGCGGCACCCTGCTGATGGCCGTGGCCAACCAGCAGGGGCAATTGCTGCTCTCCACCGGCAACAAAAGTGAGCTCGCGGTTGGTTACTGCACCCTCTACGGCGATATGAACGGCGGGCTGGCCGTGATTGGCGACCTCTACAAAACCAGCGTGTTCCGCCTCTGCGCCTGGATCGATTCCGCGGCGTCGGCGCAGTGCCGCGCCGAGCTCGGCCTGCCGGCAACGGGTGAACTGGTGGGCGCAGCCATCCGTGAGAAACCCCCCAGCGCTGAACTGCGACCCGACCAACGCGACAGCGACTCGCTGCCGGATTACGCGCTGCTCGATCCGCTGCTGGAGGCACTCCTGGAAGAGCATCAAAGCCCCGAAGATCTGATCGGGCGCGGCGTCGATGCCGCCCTGGCCCAACGGGTCATGGGCTTGTTGCGACGCGCCGAATTCAAACGCCGCCAGGCGCCGCCGGTGCTCAAGCTCAGCCACCGCTCCTTTGGCAGCGGCTGGAGGATGCCGATCGCTGCGGCATAGGTCGGCACGATCAAGTGGTCAAGCCCAGGGAGCTGGTGAAGGCGCCGGCATCAGCGATGCGGCGTTTGCAGCAGCCGGAGCGGCCGTGGTGGATCAAACGGAGGCCTGGGCCGCCCATCTGGTGGTGAAGGCGAAGGAACCGCAGCTCGAGGAATTCGCCTTCCTACGACCCGATCTGGTGCTGTTCACCTACCTGCATCTGGCGGCCTATCCAGCGGTGGGCCGGGCCTTGCTGCAGGCGGGCACCACCCCCATCGCCTACGAAACCGTGCAACTCGCCGCCCGGCTGGCAGCAGCGATGGATGCGGAGGTGTTCCTGCTCGACCTCTCCCCCGAGCGGCTGCGGCGCCTGGAGAGCCAGCGGCAGGGACGCCTGGTGAGCCTAGTGAGCAGCCGCGGCCTGCTGAAGCCCTGGTGGCGCAGATGCAGCCGGGATGGTGATCGTGGATGTGGCGATCGATCAGGGAGGCTGCATCGCCACCAGCCGCGAAACCACCCACACCGCCCCGGTGATCACGCGTCACGGCGTGCAGCACTACGCCGTGGGCAACATGCCCGGAGCCGTGCCCTACATCGCCGCCGTGGCTGGCCGCGGACTGGTAGACGCGATCACCGATCGGCCTGAGCTGGTGTCTGGGCTGAACACGGTGGCGGGATCTCTGTGCCATCCCGGCGTGGCCAAGGCCCTGGGGCTGCCCACGCGTCATCCGATGGCCTGCCTGAGCTGAGGCGCCGGAGTGGAAAACAATGTGAGCAAGCGGGAAACCCTGAGCCGCGCCATCCATACGTTGAGTTCAGCCGTTGAAACCACGGCTTCTCCGACGCCATGGCCTACTGCCGCGCTCTCGTTCCCTTCCACGGCTCCCGTTCCCCGGGGGAGCTGCTGCGCCCGCTGCTGGAGCAGCTCGGCCTGGAGGTGGAACAACCGGACCACCGCACCCTGATGGCCTTCGAGCGACCCTGCTCCGGCCGCCGCGTGAACGACTACGTGCGCGTGTGGGCCGACTGGAGCGACCTCGCCAGCACCGGCGAGCTGTGGCTGGAAACCTTGAGCGGTGAATGCATGGCCCGATCGAGCACCCGCTGCGCGTCAGTGCTCGATCGGATCTGCACAGGTCTCAACCACTGAGCTCGATCGCTTCGAGATAGAGCCAGGCACCATCCGGGCGGCCACCCTCGCGGCTGAAGCGTGAGCACTCCCGCAGAGTCCCCCGCTCCGCGCCGGCGCTGTAGTGGGCGATGAAGGTCACGGTGCCCTCCAGATCGTCAGGCCCGCCGGCCTCCGTGGCCACGATCTCCAGACCACGCCAACGCAACTGCCGGCAACTGGCCTGCAGCGAACGGCGCCGCGCCTGCACGGGCTGATCGGAGGGTTGTGTACGCAGCAGATGCTCGATCTCAGCAAGGGCAAAGGCGCTGTAGCGCGAGCGCATCAGCTGCTCAGCCGTGGCGGCGGCTCGCTCCTGCCGGTGCAGGGGGCGGCAGCAGCTGCCGTAGCTGACGCCACCGCAGGGGCACCGCTGCTGCGGATCCAGGCCTTTGCTGCCAAAGCCCGCCATCAGCCCTGCAGCCGCAAGGGGGACAACGGTCGGTGCAAGGCCGCAGGAGCAATGCCCTCCCGCAGTGCCAGCACCAGCCCCGCCGCCTCGCTGTAGCTAGAGGCCGCGATCACCTGCAGCTCCAATGCCTCAGCCGTCACTTGCAGCAGAGAGGGGTTGTCCACGGCGATCACGGGAATGCCGCGTTCTGCGCACGCCAGCACAGCGGCACCACCGAGGGCTCCGGCTGGAGCGATCACAGCACCCACCGCCTCGATCCCCAGCGCCGAGCCACCCGAAGCACCGGCGGCGGATTGTGCAGCAGCAGGCAGCAGATCCGGTGCCCGGCTCAAACCCACCAGCACACAGGGCAGGAAGGTGAAACCCAGCTCTTCGCCGGCGGCACGGGGGTCGAGATCGGGATCGAGCGGTAGCGGGCTCAGGGCCGGCGCATGCGCACAGGGCAAACCCAGTTCGCGGCTGAGCAGATGGCTAATCACCGCCTCAGCGCCGGCCAGAGCATCCACACCACTGCCCTGGCGGTAAGCCGCCAGAGCTTCACTGTCGGGGTCATCGGGGAAACGCGCCACGACAGCGATGGCGGTGGCCCCAGCGGCCTTGAGCTGCCGACCGGCCCGCAGCAGCGCTTCCGGCTGGCCCAGCTGCCCCCAGCTCACACCACTGGCCCCGAGGCTGAGGCTCACATCGAGGGGGCGATCGGTGACGACCACCGGACCGATCTCAAGGCCGAGGGTGGCGCGGCAGCCATCCGCCACCTGCAGATGCCGCTGACGCAGCTCAGGCTCGATGCCGGCATCAAACAACACCCCCACGCGCTGCTGGCGAACCGGTTGAAGCAGCAGGTCCCCGGCAGCGAAACGATCAAGGCTGGATCCCTCCACGTAGTGAATGCGCGGATCACTCC
>JBDKGF010000219.1:0-3021 GCA_039798305.1 Cyanobacteriota bacterium | reverse complement strand
CTTCGCTATCACAACCGACACGCTCAAGGGGCGCCGCTACCTCAAGCTGTTAGCGCGGCTCCAGGTCTGGTTGCGGGAGCCGGCTTTCACGGCCATGGGGGAAGAGCCGATGGCGGCGTGGTGCCCGGAATTCCAGCAGGTGGTGTTGGCCGGTTTGTTCACGCTGCCGGGCTGGTGGGTGGAGCGCCCTCATGACCCGGATGGCGCCATGGCACTGCATCAACTGCGCCGACGCATCAAGCGAGCCCGCTACGGCCTGGCCAATCTCAGCGCGCTGGCTCCTGACGCCTTCCAACCCTGGCTCGTGCAGCTCAAACAGATGCAAACGGCTCTGGGCGATCTGCAGGATCTGCGGGTGCTGATGCTCACCCTGGAGCGCTTGCTGGAGGAGCGGCCGGATGCCGTGTTGCCGATTCTCTGCAGCCTGATCTGCGAGGCCCGCGATCAGGCCTGGCTCCGCTGGCTCAATGTCTCGGCTGAGCTGCGCAACGCGACGGGCCGTCAACGGTTGCTGCAGCTCCAGTTCAACTGCTAACCCAGCCTTAACCGTGCCTCTACCCGGGCTTTGCTCAAGCGCTGGTGATGCTCCATACAGTCCGCGGGTCCCGTCGGCACAACAGCTCGATGGTTTACGCACCAAGCGGTCAGCAGGGTCTTCGTCACTCGCTGGAGGAGGTGTATCAGCGCCGTGATCTGATTCATCTCGCTGCCGGCAGCAAAGTTCCCCTGCTGCGCAATCACGTGTGGCTGGTGACCCGCGGCATGGTCAAGCTGAGCTGCATGAATGAGCAGGGCGATGACCTGCTGCTCGGTCTGGCCGGACCCAACGAGATCTTCGGTGAACCCCTCACCAATATCGATCTCTACGAAGCCACCACCATCGGCGACAGCGATCTGCTGTGTCTGCCCCTGGACGAGATCGAAGCCACGCCTCACCTGGCCATCACCCTGGTGCGGGCGATGACCAGCCGTATGCGCCAGTCGGAAGCGCTGATCGCTCTGCTGGGTCTGCGCCGCATCGAGGAGCGGGTGCGCGGTTTTCTCGAGCTGCTCGCTCAGGATTACGGCCAGCCCTGCGAGCAGGGTCTGCTGCTCAACCTGCGCCTCACCCACCAGGACATCGCCAATGCCCTGAGCACCACGCGGGTCACGGTGACCCGTGTGCTCGGCCTGCTGCGGGAAGAGGGCTGGCTGCAGCTCGACGAGCAGCGGCAGCTGGTGGTGAGCCATCTGCCCCGGGGCTGATCGTTCAGGCGGCGCGCGGCACGAGTAACTCGAGCAGTGCGCCGCCATCCGGATGGTTGCTGGCCCGCACCATCCCCCCCTGCGACAGGGCGATCTGCTGCACGATCGACAGGCCCAGCCCGCTGCCGCTGCGCGGTGAACGGGCCCGTGCGGGATCACCGCGATAGAAACGCTGGAACATGCGCTCCAGGTCGGTGTCGCTCAGACCCGGTCCGTGGTCGCGAACCGACACCATGCACCAGCGGTTGCGGGCGCTGATCCTCACCTCGATCGTGGCCTGATCCGGGCTGTAACGCAGAGCATTGTCGAGCAGATTGAGCAGCGCCTGATGAAACCGGGCCGGATCGATCGCCGCCAGTTCCGGGCCTTCTCCGCCCCGCTGCCGCGCTGCTTCCACCTGCAGTTGCACGCCCCGCTCGGAGGCCAGTGGTTCGAGCGTGCTCCACACCCGGCTCAGCAACGCTGCTGGATCCACTGCAGCCTGCGGGGTCGCCTCGGTGAAGGGGGTGTTGTCGAGGCGGGAGAGATCGAGCAGATCGCTCACCAGCACCTGCAGCCGCTCCAGTTCCCGTTGCAACCGCTGCACCAGCACTGCCTGGCGCCCCTCGGCCTTGAGGGCCAGGCTGTCGCCCACGAGCCGCAGGGCTGTGAGCGGTGTCTTCAGTTCATGGGCGACATCGCTCACCCACTGCTCCTGCCGTTCCAGCTGGCTCTCGAGCGGATTGCGCCCCTGCAGCACCACCGCCACCCAGCCGTCGTTGCCGGGCATCACCCGCACGTCGAGGTTGCTGCTCAGCAGCGGCCAGGAGCCGCGCTGGGGCAGGCCCTTGTCGCGGGCCAGATTCACAAGATGCTCCAGTTCATCGGAGGGGTTGAGCAGCGCAAAGGGCTCACCCCGTAGCCCAAGGCTGGAATCCTCCAGGTCGAGCAGCAGTTCGGCGCGCGGGTTGAGCCCGGCGATGCGGTTGTCGCCGTTGATCAGCAACCAGCCCTGGGGCACCTCCTCCATCCAGGCGCGCAGTTGCGCGTCCGGTGGATCGAGGGGGCGGTTGCGCCGCCG
Organism: Cyanobacteriota bacterium; assembly: GCA_039798305.1. Taxonomy (GTDB): domain Bacteria; phylum Cyanobacteriota; class Cyanobacteriia; order PCC-6307; family Cyanobiaceae; genus Vulcanococcus. Next base: position 716 of record JBDKGF010000219.1, on the reverse strand, counting down.
CTGGCGCCGCCTCAACCGCAGCTGGTGCGGGACGAACAGCCCCAGGCCGCCCCCTGCGGCGCAGCCGATCAGAAAGGCCAGTGCGGTGTTCTTGCTCACCGCTTAACCGAAGCGATAACCAAAACCACGCACCGTCACCAACTTGGCGGGATTGGAGGGGTCCTCTTCAATCTTTTCCCGCAGCCAGCGAATGTGCACATCCACGGTCTTGCTGTCGCCGATGTAATCCACACCCCACACCTGCTCGATCAGCTGCTCGCGGCTCCACACCCGGCGGGGGTTCTGCATGAACAGCTCCAGCAGCTTGTATTCCTTGGGTGAGAGGCGGATGTCGATGCCATGGCGGGTGACCCGACATTCACCCGGATACAGCAGCAGATCGAGATGTTCCAGGCTGCTGGTGGTGGGCAGGGGTGTGCGCTGGCGGCGCAGCAGGGCCCGGCAGCGGGCCACCAGTTCGCGCATGCCGAAGGGCTTGATCAGATAGTCGTCGGCGCCCACCTCAAGCCCGAGCACGCGATCGGTTTCCGTGTCGCGGGCGCTCACCACCAGGATCAGGGGTGGTGTGCTGCCCTGGCGCAGCTGCCGGCAGAGCTCCAGGCCGTTGATGCCCGGCAGCATCAGATCGAGCACCACCAGATCGAAGCTGGTGCGGCTGAGCAGGTCCCAGGCGCTGCGGCCGTTGGTGGCGGCCGTCACGGCGAAGCCTTCCATCT
>JBDKGF010000218.1:0-2714 GCA_039798305.1 Cyanobacteriota bacterium | reverse complement strand
GCTCCATCATCACAGTTGGCGCCACCAACGCCAAGTTCTGCAGCCAGGGAGAGGGCAAGGGCCAGGGGCTCAGGGGCGGTAGCGCCAGGCTGTGGATGCCGCAGACGGCACCCACCAGGCCCGCCTGCAGGTGGCTGTCGTCGGGATCAACCCGCTGCAGGTGAAAGGCCAGCAGGCCATAGAAGAAGCCGCAGCCGCCCGCTCGCAGCGCCGCTTCCACACCAAAGGGCAGCCCCAGCACCAGCGCGCTCAGGCCCGCCCCCAGCGCCCAGGCGATCGACTGCAACCGCAGCTGCGAGCGCGATGGGCTCGTCGTTGCGGGGGCTTCGCGGCTGCTGGTGGCGGCGGAAGGGGCGCTCATGCTGCGCGATCATGCCCGGTTCAGGCTTTTCTTGCTCCGCCATGGCTGCCGCCGCCCCTCGCACTGGTGCTGAGATCCGCGCAGCCTTCCTCGATTTCTACGAGCAGCGCGGCCACAAGCCGATGGCCAGTGCCTCGCTGGTGCCGGAAGACCCCACGGTGCTGCTCACCATCGCGGGCATGCTTCCCTTTAAGCCGGTGTTTCTGGGGCAGCAGCAGCGGCCGGCTCCCCGGGCCACCAGCTCCCAGAAGTGCATCCGCACCAACGACATCGAAAACGTGGGCCGCACGGCGCGGCATCACACGTTCTTCGAGATGCTCGGCAATTTCTCCTTCGGCGATTACTTCAAGGAGCAGGCGATTCAGTGGGCCTGGGAGCTGAGCACCGGTGTGTTCGGCCTGTCGCCGAAGAACCTCGTGGTGAGCGTGTTCCGTGAGGACGACGAAGCCGAGGCGATCTGGCGCGATGTGGTGGGGGTGAACCCCAAGCGGATCATCCGCATGGATGAAGCGGATAACTTCTGGGCGTCCGGCCCCACCGGCCCCTGCGGCCCCTGCTCGGAGATCTATTACGACTTCAAGCCCGAACTCGGCGACGACGGCATCGATCTCGAAGACGACTCGCGCTTCATCGAGTTCTACAACCTGGTGTTCATGCAGTACAACCGCGACGCGGAGGGCACCCTCACGCCGCTGGCCAACCGCAACATCGACACCGGCATGGGCCTTGAGCGCATGGCGCAGATCCTGCAGGCGGTGCCCAATAACTACGAAACCGACCTGATCTATCCGCTGATTGAAACGGCGGCAGGCCTGGCAGGTGTGGATTACAAGGCCCTTGATGAGAAAGGCAAAACCAGCCTCAAGGTGATCGGCGATCACTCCCGCGCCATCACCCAGCTGATCTGCGATGGCGTGACCGCCAGCAACCTCGGCCGCGGCTACATCCTGCGCCGTCTGCTGCGCCGCGTGGTGCGCCACGGACGGCTCCTCGGTATCGACAAGCCGTTCCTGACGGCGATGGGAGATGCGTCGATCACGCTGATGCAGACCGCCTATCCGCAGCTGGTGGAGCGCCGTGAGGTGATCCTGGCGGAGCTGGACCGCGAGGAGGCCCGCTTCCTGGAAACCCTCGAGCGGGGCGAGAAGCTGCTGGCCGATGTGCTGGCGGCCAAGCCGAAGCAGATCTCCGGTGAGCAGGCCTTTGAGCTGTACGACACCTACGGCTTCCCGCTGGAGCTAACCGAGGAGATCGCCGAGGAGCACGGCCTCACGGTGGATCTCGAAGGCTTCGAAGCGGCGATGGAGGCCCAGCGCCAGCGCGCCAAGGCGGCTGCGGTGAGCATCGATCTCACCCTCCAGGGGGCGATCGAGCAGATGGCGGCGGATCTTGAGGCCACCGCTTTCAAGGGTTATGAGGCCCTGGAACACCCCAGCTGCGTACTGGCCTTGGTGGTGAACGGTGAGCCAGCGGAGCGGGCCACGGCTGGCGACAGCGTGCAGCTGGTGCTCGACGTGACCCCCTTCTACGGCGAGGGCGGCGGCCAGATCGGCGACCGCGGCGTGCTGAGCGGCGATGGCGTGATCGTGGCGATCGAGGGCGTCAGCCGCAACCGCAGTGTGTTTGTGCACAGCGGCCGGATCGAGCGCGGCAGCCTGGCGGTGGGTGATCTGCTCAACGCTCAGGTGGATCGCGCTTGCCGTCGCCGCGCCCAGGCGAACCACACCGCCACCCACCTGCTGCAGGCGGCCCTCAAGCAGGTGGTGGATCCGGGCATCGGCCAGGCCGGTTCGCTGGTGGATTTCGATCGCCTCCGCTTCGACTTCCACTGCCCGCGGGCTGTGACCGCCGCTGAGCTCGAGCAGATCGAGAGCCTGATCAACGGCTGGATCAGCGAGGCCCACAGCCTCGAGGTGCAGGAGATGGCGATCGAGAAGGCCAAGGCCGCCGGCGCCGTGGCGATGTTCGGCGAGAAGTACGCCGATGTGGTGCGGGTGGTGGATGTGCCCGGTGTGTCGATGGAGCTCTGCGGCGGCACCCATGTGGCCAATACCGCCGAGATCGGCCTGTTCAAGATCGTGAGCGAGAGCGGTGTGGCCGCCGGCATCCGCCGCATCGTAGCGGTGGCCGGTCCGGCGGTGCTGGCTTATCTCAACGAGCGCGACGCGGTGGTGAAGCAACTGGGCGAGCGGTTCAAGGCCCAGCCCGCCGAGATCGTGGAGCGGGTGGGGCTGCTGGCTGATGAGCTCAAGGCCAACCAGAAGGCCCTGGCTGCGGCGCGTGAGGAGCTGGCCCTGGCGAAATCAGCGGCGTTGGTGGCTCAGGCGGTGGCCGTTGGCGAGCACCAGCTGCT
>JBDKGF010000217.1:0-2790 GCA_039798305.1 Cyanobacteriota bacterium | reverse complement strand
GCGGTGGACAGGAGCAGCTGCGCATGCAGTTGTTTGCCGATGTCCAGTCGAAAGCGGAAGGGCCCGTGCTGGAGCTGGTGTTGATGAGCCGTGAGCCGATGGGGCAGGGCGCACCCCAGACCCGGGTGGTGTTTGCCCAGCTGCTGCAGCTGGCTTCCACGGCGCTGCCCGATCTGGAGCTGTGCTTTCGCTCGGATCGCGATGGGGCGTTACCCGCCTGAACCCCGGCCCGTATGGTGAGCCTTGATTGTTTGCATTCAGTCAGGGAGTTCTCCGATGGGCATCCGCGTCGGCATTAACGGCTTCGGCCGGATCGGTCGTCTGGCCTTCCGCCGCGCCGTCAGCCTGCCGGATGTGGAGGTCGTGGGCATCAACGACCTGATTGATGTGGAGTACCTCTCCTACATGCTCCGCTACGACTCCACCCATGGACGCTTCCAGGGTGATGTGCGTGTGGAGAACGGCCAACTGGTGGTGAATGGCAAGGCCATCCGCATCACCGCTGAGCGTGATCCCAACAACCTGAACTGGGGTGCCGTCGGCGCCGATTACGTGCTCGAGAGCACCGGCTTCTTCCTCACCGACGAGGCCGCTCGCGCCCACATCAACGCCGGTGCGAAGCGGGTGGTGATGAGCGCCCCCTCCAAGGACGACACCCCCATCTTTGTGATGGGCGTGAACCACAAGAGCTACGCCGGTCAGCAGATCGTTTCCAACGCCAGCTGCACCACCAACTGCCTGGCCCCGATGGCCAAGGTGTTGCACGACAACTTCGGCATCGTGAACGGTCTGATGACCACCGTGCACGCCACCACCGCCACCCAGAAAACCGTGGATGGCCCTTCGGTGAAGGATTGGCGCGGCGGCCGCGGCGCTGGTCAGAACATCATCCCCAGCTCCACCGGTGCTGCCAAGGCTGTGGGCCGGGTGATCCCTGAGCTCAACGGCAAGCTCACCGGCATGGCCTTCCGCGTGCCCACTCCGGATGTGTCGGTGGTGGACCTCACCGTGAACCTGGCCAAGCCCGCCACCTACGAGCAGGTGAAGGCGGCGATGAAGGCCGCCTCTGAAGGGGAGCTCGCCGGAATCCTGGGCTACACCGAAGACGACGTCGTCTCCAACGACTTCCTCGGCGAGAGCTGCACCTCCGTGTTTGATGCCGGCGCCGGGATCGCCCTCACCGACACCTTCATGAAGCTCGTGTCCTGGTACGACAACGAGTGGGGCTACAGCTGCAAGTGCATCGACCTGATGCGTCACATGGCCACCGTGGGCTGAAGGGCGGGCTGATTTAGCACCCACCACCACAGGGGCACGCTGATCAGTGCCAGCAAGGTGCTCCACAGCACCAACTGCGCGGTCGGGATTGACTCCCGGCCTTTTTGCTGGCTGGCCTCCGCCAACAGCAACACCGACATGGCCGTGGGTGCTCCGGCCTGGAGGACGAGGGCATCGCGCAAGAGCGCGGGCCAGTTCAAAACGCTCCCAGCCAGCGCGGTCAGCCCGGGTAGGAGCAACAGCTTGATCACCAGGGCTGGGATCAACTGATGGATCGCCAGGGCTGCACCAGGTTCATCGCCCCTGCTCAGCAGCCGGCCCAACCGCATGCCCACCAGCAACAGCATCAGCCAGAGCACCATGCGGGCCGGCCACCAGAGCAGCGCGGCGATGGTGGCGCTCCATGGCGAGATCAGGAATGGCCCCGCAATCACAACGGCCTGACACACCGGTGTGGTCATGAGCTGCCTCAGCCACTGCCCCGGCCGGCTCCTTTGGCCGCTGAGCAGAAGCGGGCCGATGCTCCAGGTCACCAGGGTGCCCACCAGGTCGTAGGTGATGCTGAAACTGAGCGCGGCGGCGGGCAGGAGCGCGATGGCCACGGGCAGCCCGAAGTAGGCGGTGTTGCCCACCACCGCTCCCAGCTGCAGGCTGCGGGCTGGTAGGGCACGGCTCAGCTGCGGCCATTGGCGCGTGACCAAGAGGCCGGTGCTGGTGAGCACCAGGCTGAACAGGGCGGCCTGGAGGGTGCCAGTGTTCAGGCCCCCTTTCAAGATCAGCCCCACGAGGCTGAGCGGCACACCCCAGCGCAGCAGTACCGGCGCGATCCTCTCCGGCAGATCAGGCACTCGCCGTCCCAGCCAGAGGCCCCCGATCAGGCAAGGCGCCAGTTCGAGCAACAACTGCAGCATCCCTTCACCCTGGCAGCAGTTGCAGCACACCGCAGCCGGCGCTAACGCTGAAGCAGCCGCTGGTGGCCCGATGGAGGATCAGCCGATCACCCCCCATGCCGTTCCGGTGTTCGATGCCGAGGGCAACCTCACCTATACCGGCGATGACGGCCGCCGTTACGTGGTCGGTCCGTTGCCGGAGCTCGATGAGGCCGGTGTCGATCAGGTGATGCAGCGTCTTCTGGCCGGTCAGAGCCTGTTTGCTGAGCTTGAGAGCCTGGCTAGCCAGTGGTTGCAGCGGGTCTGCGGGCCTGATCTGAGTCGTTCGGCGGCTTTGGCGCTGCTGCTTTCCAGTCTGGAAATGGCTCTGGACCCTGGCGACGACGAGGCCTCCGGCTGAGCCTGGTGGTGGTCGGCCCCACGGTCTGGTAATTTTTAGAGCCGCTCGCGAGCCGCAAGGCCAAGAGCGGGAACCGAAGAGCCGGACCACCGGTGATGTAGGTTCAACAAGCGGTCGCGAGATCGCTGATCCGAGAGCCAAACCGAACCGAGAGGTGAGATTGGTTTTCTGGAGCACCTGGACAACTGAAACGTTTAGGAACTGACGCTTTCACTGCGTCAG
>JBDKGF010000216.1:0-3812 GCA_039798305.1 Cyanobacteriota bacterium | reverse complement strand
CCGGTGAGCCCTATCTGGTGACAGCCCAGGGCCGCAACAGCGCTGAGCTGGCCACCAACGTGGGGGCCGTGTATCGCACCAGCGATGGCGGCAACACCTGGCAGGCGGAGGTGGAAGACGCCGCCGGCGCCGTTCGCGATCTGCGCCGCAGCGCCGATGGTCGCTACGTGAGCGTGAGCGGCCTGGGCAACTTCTTTGCCACCTGGAACCCTGGTGACACGGTGTGGACACCGCACCAGCGCGTGAGCAGCCAACGCCTGCAATCCATGGGCTTCCAGCCCGATGGAGCGCTGTGGATGCTGGCCCGCGGCGCCCAGATGCGCTTCAGCCCCGATGCCGACAGCCCGGATGAATGGAGCAAGCCGGTGGTGCCGATCGTGAACGGCTACGGCTATCTCGATATGGCCTGGGATCCCAGTGGTGCGAGCTGGACGGGCGGTGGCAGCGGCACCCTGCTGGTGAGCAACGACGGCGGCAAAACCTGGAAGAAAGACCCTGTGGGCAGCCAGCAACCCACCAACTTCACCCGCATTGCCTTCTTCGACGACGGCAAGGGCTTCGTGATGGGCGAACGCGGCTCGCTGCTGCGCTGGGTGGGCTAACAACGCTCTGTAACCAAGGTGGCAGCACAATCCCGGCTGCCGCCTTCTCAGGCCTAGGATCACCCAGCTGAATGCTCGCTGCTCATGGCCGCCGGCTCAACGGGTGAACGCCCGTTTTTCGAAATCATCACGAGCATCCGTTACTGGGTGATCCATGCCGTGACCCTGCCGGCGATTTTCCTGGCGGGCTTCCTGTTCGTGTCCACCGGCCTGGCCTACGACGCCTTCGGTACGCCGCGCCCGGATGCCTACTTCCAGACGCAGGACGTCAAGGCTCCCGTGGTCAGCCAGCGCTACGACGCCAAGGCCTCCCTCGACCAGCGCCTGAAATAAGCCATGACCCAAGTTCCCGCCAGCACCACCCCCCGCAACTACCCGATCTTCACGGTCCGGTGGCTCGCAGTGCACGCCCTCGGCATCCCCACGGTGTTTTTCCTGGGTGCCCTGGCTGCCATGCAGTTCATCCGTCGCTGAGGCCAGACGTCATGCAACGCAATCCCAACCCGAACAACCTGCCGGTTGAACTGAACCGCACCAGCCTGTATCTAGGCCTGCTGTTCGTGTTCACCTGCGGGATCCTGTTCTCCAGCTACTTCTTCAACTGATCGGGAGCATCTGCGATGAGCGGCAAGAAATCCAACCTGCCTGACGGCCGGATCCCCGATCGCCTTCCCGACGGCCGCCCGGCTGTGGCCTGGCGCTCCCGCTGGACCGAAGGCACCCTTCCCCTCTGGCTGGTCGCCACTGCCGGTGGCATGGCCGTGATCTTTGTGGTGGGCCTCTTCTTCTACGGCTCCTACACCGGCGTTGGTTCCGCCTGATCCGGAGCCAAAAGGAATCGGGGACGGGGTTCACCCCATCCCGGCAGGGGCCTCAAAAGGCCCTTTTTTGATGAATCGTGCTCTGCCTCCTCGATTCAGCTGACCCGTGCTCAGGCTGCCATCGGCACGTACACGTCGCGATACCAGCGGGCAAAAGCCTCCACGCCCTGCTCGATCGAGGTGGAGGGCCGGAAGCCTACCCAGGCTTCGAGGGCGGCGGTGTCGGCGGCAGTGGCCACCACATCACCGGGCTGCATCGGCTGCAGCTCCTGAATCGCCCGGCGCCCGAGCGCCTGCTCAAGCACGCTGATGAACCGCAGCAGCTCCGTGGGCTGGGCGTTGCCGATGTTGAACAGCCGGTGCGGCACCGCCGCAGTGGCGGGGTTCGGCTGCAGGGGGTCGAAGGCGGGATCCGCGGTGGCCGGCTGATCGAGGCAGCGGATCACCCCTTGCACGATGTCGTCGATGTAGGTGAAATCACGCTGCATCCTGCCTTGGTTGAACACCCGGATCGGCTCACCGGCCAGGATCGCCCGGGCAAACAGCATCGGCGCCATATCGGGCCGGCCCCAGGGCCCGTACACCGTGAAAAAGCGCAGGCCCGTGGCCGGCAGAGCGTAGAGATGGCTGTAGGTGTGTGCCATCAGCTCATTGGCCTTCTTGGTGGCGGCGTAGAGGCTCACCGGATGATTCACCGGCTGCTGCTCGGAGAACGGCATGGCGCGGTTGCCGCCATACACCGAACTGCTCGAGGCATACACCAGATGCTCAACGCCGTGATGGCGGCAGCCCTCGAGGATGTGACCGAAACCGACCAGGTTGCTCTGGATGTAGGCCGCCGGGTTCTCGATCGAGTAACGCACACCCGCCTGGGCTGCCAGGTGCACCACCCCTCTGGGCCGTTCCCGGGCGAAGAGCTCCGCCAGAGCAGCCCCGTTCTCCACGTCGATCGGCACAGACCGGAACCGTTCGGCGGCCCCTGGCAACTGCTCGAGACGTGCGAGGCGTGCGCGCTTCAGGGCAGGGTTGTAGTAGCTGTTGAAGTTATCGACACCCACCACGGTGTCGCCACGCTCGAGCAGACAGCGCGTCACCGCAGCGCCGATGAAGCCGGCAGCGCCGGTGACAAGGATGGGGCGATCCATGCTCAGCAATCCGCCAGGCGGTCGCGGAAGTAGGCGATGGTGGGCTCCAGCCCCTGCTGCAGAGGAATCGTGGGCTGCCAGCCGAGCTGCTGCTGGGCCAGAGCGATCACGGGTTGGCGCTGCAAAGGATCGTCCTGCGGCAGCGGCTCACAGACCAGCTCAAGCTGCGGGTTGATGCGCTCACGCACCAATTCAGCGAGCTGGCGAATCGTGAATTCGCCCGGATTACCGAGATTGATAGGCCCGGTATGCTCACCATTCATCAAACAGATCAGGCCTTCCACCAGATCATCCACGTAGCAGAAGGATCGCGTCTGGGAACCATCGCCATAGAGGGTGAGGGGTTGAGCACGCAGAGCCTGCACAATGAAATTACTCACCACACGACCATCATCGGGCAACATCCGCGGCCCGTAAGTATTGAAAATGCGGGCGATTCGAATCTGCGTTCCATGCATGCGCTGGTAATCGAAGCAGAGCGTTTCAGCCACGCGCTTACCTTCGTCGTAGCAAGCCCGAATACCGTGGGTATTCACATTGCCCCGATAACTCTCCGGCTGCGGATGCACTTCAGGATCGCCATACACCTCACTGGTGGAAGCCAGAAGCAGACGAGCACCCACTCGGCGGGCAAGGCCCAACATGTTGTAGGTGCCCAGAAAGCTGGTTTTCGCCGTTTTGATCGGATTGTGCTGGTAGTGCACCGGCGAGGCGGGGCAGGCCAGATGCCAGATCCGATCCACCTCCAGCAGAATCGGATCGGTCACATCGTGACGGATCAACTCAAAGCGGGGATGGCCGATCCAGCGAGCCACGTTGGCCTTGCGACCCGTGAAGTAGTTGTCGAGACAGATCACCTCCTCGCCGGCCTCCATCAGCCGATCCACGAGATGGGAGCCCACGAAGCCGGCACCACCGGTGATCAGATTGCGTGTCAACGATGCAGGCATGGTGGGGGTGCTCCGATCAACCGATCCTGCCGTCACCAACGCGCCAGAGGCGCAGACCGGCGGCACGCACCACCTCGGGATCAACCACGGCGCGCGCATCAAACACCCAGGCCGGCTGGCGCATCTGCGGCGCCAGAACAGCCCAGGGCAACTGACAGAAGGCCTGCCACTCCGTGAGGATCAAGGCAGCGTCGGCGCCACGCACCGCCTCTTCCACGGATGCCGCCAACTGCCAGCAACCCTCGCCCGTGAGCCCGGATCCAGAAGCGCTGGGGGCAGTGCCGAGGTCGCGGC
>JBDKGF010000215.1:0-3058 GCA_039798305.1 Cyanobacteriota bacterium | reverse complement strand
ACGCCAGGCCGCGGCGTTCCAGCACGCCAGCGGCCACCGCGAGCGGCGCGGAGCGACTGCCCGGGCAGAGCACCAACCGCCGCAGCCCCAGGCCCTGCAACGCCGTGAGCAGAGCCATGGCGGCCTGGAGGTTGTCGCCGGCGCTACAACGGTGGGCGGGGGAAGCGGGCACCGGTGGTGCTGTTGTTCAGGATGTGGCGATCATGCTCACCGAAGCGGCAATGACGAGCGGCCAATCCCAAGGCGAACCACCCTCTGCAGCGGGCTCGGGCTTGAAGGGATGGCGGTCGCTGGTGCTCTGGCTGGCGGTGGCGCTGCTGCTGCGCTGGCTGGTGATCGAACCACGCTGGATTCCCTCCGGTTCGATGTTGCCCACCCTGCAACTGCAGGACCGCATCCTGGTGGAAAAGCTGAGGCCGCGCCTGCAACAGCCGCTGCCCAACGGCACGATCGTGGTGTTTCATGCGCCGCCGGTGCTGGTGGCCGCGGGCTACGACCCCAAGGCCGCGTTGATCAAACGGGTGGTGGGACAGCCAGGCGATGAGGTGGAAGTGCGCGGCGGCGAACTGCGCCGCAATGGCGCACCCGTGCTGGAACCGTGGCGGCAACAGCCGATCGATTACCGCTTCGGACCGCTCACCGTGCCCGAGGGTGAACTGCTGGTGCTGGGAGACAACCGCAATGCCAGCCTCGATTCACACGTCTGGGGGCCGCTGCCGCGCCAGGAGGTGATCGGCACGGCCGTGTTCCGTTACTGGCCCCTGAATCGTGTCGGCCCGATTCGGTTCTCCGACCTCACGCTTCTCGAGCCCGACGAAGAGCTGGGGTAGGGTGCAGCCGTGACTCGGAGCACACCGGAATGTTTAACCCGGAGTTCCTGACAAGTGATAGCGAAGCCATCAGCACCAACTCGCTGATCCAGTACCTGCAGGAACAGTCGCCGGATGTGCTGCAGCGCGTGGCCCGCTCCGCCAGCACGGACATCCAGGACATCATTCGCCACAACGTGCAGGGCCTGCTGGGAGTTCTGCCGGGCGAACACTTTGACGTGAAGATCACGGCCAACCGTGATCATCTGGCTGGTCTGCTGGCCTCCGCGATGATGACCGGCTATTTCCTGCGCCAGATGGAGCAACGCATGGAACTGGAAGCCACCCTGTTTCCCGAGGCGGACGCTGATCCCGGTGAGCTGAAGCTCTGATCTCCTCTCCGGGGTCAGCTCAGTCCACCCGAGGCTGCTCCGGCACCACCCCCAGGCGCAGCAGCGTTCGATCGATTCCGGCGAGATAAGCCCAGTTGCCCTCGCTCGGCGCCCAGCTGCGCTGCTCCAGAGCCTCAGCCAGAGCCAGTAATTGCTCGGGGCTGCAGGGTACAGGCGCGTCGTAATGAGCGGGTACGACCCAGCGCAGCCCCTGCAGGCCAGCCAGGCGCCGCACCCCGGCCACGATCAGGGCCTGGGTGCGGGGAAACACCAGGCGCTCCAGCACCGGTGCCACCCGCAACTGTCCCGGCTGCGGCTGCAACTCCTGGAACACCTCGGCTGAATTGCGGGCCCAGTGGAAGGGATAGAGACCGAAATAGCTGCGGGCGTTGCGGCAACCAGGTTTGAACGCCTGGCCCAGCAGCGTGGATACGCCCGGTACCGCAAGCGCTTCAGGCCGCAGGTAGGAGGCGAACAGGGCCAGGCGCTGCCAGCCCTTGAGCCGCAGCGCGGGTGAATCCTGCAGGGGCTGATCGCCGCGGTCGCGGGCGTGAAACAGCAGGGGCGTGGGATCAAGCTCAAACAGCTCCGGCGGGGTGGGATTGATCGCCACCAACGCATCGGTGAGCAGCAGCGCCCCACTGGCCTGATGCAGGCAGGCCAGCTCCTGAAAGCGGCCCAGCCCCAGATCGATCGGCCCCAGGGAATGCCAGCTCAGGGCATCACCATGAGGAAAGCCATCCTCGCCGAGTACGCGGGTGCGGCGGGCCGGAAAACCGAGCCAGGCCAGGGGGAGCGGCAGCGGGAAACTCCACTGACCAGGTGTGACCCACACCTGAGCCTGCGGAAAGGCGCGGGCCATGGCCGGCACCGGCAGTTTGTGCTCCAGGCCGGAAGCGGTGGGCAGCACGATGCTCAGCACCGGCCCGAAGCGCTGCTCCAGATCCCTGAGCTCCCGGCGCACTTCAGCGGTGGGGGCCACCGGCGCGTACAGCATCAACCCACCCGGTACCCGTGCCACCGTCATCCGGATCGGCACAGCCACGTAAAACACCCCCTGCAGCTGCTCAAAGCTCCAGAGCTGTTCGGGGATCAGCTCCCGCACCAGGGTGCGGCGGCGCCCATAGGGATAGAGCGGCAGCAGCGGCCACCAGGGCCAGGACTGATCCGACACGCCTAGGGAGCCTGGGAACGCTGGGAGCTCAGGATGCCGTAGCGGGGGGCCAGCAGAAAAGCCAGCAGGAACAGGCCGGTCTGCACGAGCACGATGCAGCCGGCGGTGGAGCTGTCGCTCCAGTAGCTCACGTACACCCCGATCAGGCTGGAGAGCACGCTGCTGGCGATGGCGAGCAACGTCATCCGATCGAATCGATCGGTGAGCAGATAAGCCGTGGCACCAGGGGTGACAAGCATCGCCACCACGAGAATCACGCCCACGGTCTGCAGACCCGCCACCGCCGTGAGCGAGAGCACCGACAGCAGCATGTAGTGCAGCAGGCCAGTGTTGATCCCGATCGAGCGGGCGTGGGTGGGATCAAAGCAGAACAGCAGCAGGTCGCGGCGGAACACCAGCAGCAGGCCCACCACCAGCGCTGAAATCAACAGGGTCTGCTGAATGTCGGAGCTGGAAATCCCCAGCACGTTGCCGAACAGGATGTGGGTGAGATCGATGTTGCTGCGCACCTTCGACACCAGCACCAGGCCCAGGGCGAAGAACCCGGTGAACACCAGGCCGATCACCGTGTCTTCCTTGATCCGCGATTTCTGCTTCACAAAGCCAATGGCCGCCACCGAGCCCACACCGAACACAAAGGCCCCGAGCGAAAAGGGCAGGCCCAGGGCGTAGGCCACCACCAC
>JBDKGF010000214.1:0-3071 GCA_039798305.1 Cyanobacteriota bacterium | reverse complement strand
GCAGCTGCGGGAGCTGGAACGATGAGCGCGTACCTTCGGCTCTGCACCGCCGCCAGCTGCCGCAGCCGCGGCGCCATGGCCCTGCTGCAGCACGACGACCTGCCCCTGAAGCAGGTGGGCTGCCTGGGGCCCTGCAGCGAAGGCCCGCTGCTGGCCAGAGGCGGGCAGTTGCTCTCGCTGCAGCACGTGGCCACCAGAACGCTGGAGCATTCGCTGGCGGCGGCACTGGAGAACAGCCACGAGATCGGCGCGGATGATCCTTTTCTGCAACTGCAGCGGCGCCTGGTGCTGGCCCGCTGCGGGGTGGTGGACCCCGATTGCATCGATGACGCCCTGGCCCATGGCGCCTATCAGCAGCTGCAGGCTGTCCTGGCGGCGAACGATCCGAGCAGCGTGATCGACACCATCCGCCGCAGCGGCCTGCGGGGGCGGGGCGGCGCCGGCTATCCCACCGGGCTGAAGTGGGCCACGGTGGCCGCAATGCCCGGCGAGCACAAGGTGGTGGTCTGCAACGCCGATGAGGGCGACCCCGGCGCCTTCATGGATCGCACGCTGATGGAGGGCGATCCCCACACGCTGCTGGAAGGGATGGCGATCGCGGCCTTCGCCGTCGGCGCACAGCAGGGCTACATCTACGTGCGGGCGGAGTACCCGCTGGCCATTGAGCGGCTGCGCACGGCGATCGCCGCGGCTGCAGCCCGCGACTGGCTGGGAACGGCGATCAGCGGGAGTCGCTTCAGCTTCGAGATCGAGCTGCGGGTGGGGGCCGGCGCCTACGTCTGCGGCGAGGAGACAGCGCTGATTCATTCCATCGAGGGACGCCGAGGCATGCCCCGGCCCCGGCCGCCCTATCCGGCCGAGCACGGCGTGTTCGGTCTGCCCACGCTGATCAACAACGTGGAGACCTTCGGCAACGTGCCAGCGGTGCTGGAGCTGGGAGTGGAGGCCTACGGCGCGGGCACAAAGGTGTTCTCGCTCACGGGCCACGTGCAACGCAGCGGTGTGCTCGAGGTGCCGATGGGAACGCCCCTGCGCACGATCGTGGAAACGATGGGGGGAGGCGCCCCACCCGGCCGGCAGATCAAAGCGGTGCAGACCGGCGGGCCGTCCGGCGGCTGCGTGCCCGCCAGCGCCCTCGACACCCCCGTGGATTACGACTCGCTCAAGGCCCTCGGCACGATCATGGGCTCAGGCGGGATGGTGGTGCTCGATGACACCACCAACATGGTGGACATCGCCGCTTTCTTCATCGCCTTCAGCCGCGAGGAATCCTGCGGCAAGTGCATCCCCTGCCGCTCCGGCACGGTGCAGCTCGAGCTGCTGCTGCGCAAACTGCTGGAGCACCGGGGCAGCGCCGCTGATCTGAGCCAGCTGGAATCGCTGTGCCACACCGTGGCCGCCGCCAGCCTCTGCGGTCTGGGGCAGAGCGCACCCAAGCCCGTACTGAGCACTCTGCGCCACTTCCGCGGCGACTACCTGGCCCTGCTGGAGCCGGCGGAGATGGAGCGATGAGCGTCTGCACCCTGCAGATCAACGCGCACGACGTGGCCGTGCCTGTCGGTACGACGCTGCTGCAAGCCGCCCGCCAGGCGGGGATTCCCATCCCCACACTCTGTTATTTGGAGGGGCTCTCGGCGGTGGCGGCCTGCCGGCTCTGCCTGGTGGAGGTGAGCGGTACCGATGGCCGTGACCAACCGCGCCTGCTGGCGGCCTGCGTGACCACCGCCAGCGAGGGCATGCGAGTGAGCACCAACACACCGCAGCTGCAGGAGATCCGCCGCACGGTGATCGAGCTGCTGTTCACCGAAGGAAACCACGTCTGCGCCATCTGCGTGGCGAATGGCCACTGCGAACTGCAGAACCTGGCGGTGGAGGTGGGCATGGATCACAGCCGCCTGCCGTATCGCTTCCCGGATCGCCACGTGGATCTCTCCCACGCCCGGTTCGGGCTCGATCACAACCGCTGCATCCTCTGCACCCGCTGCGTGCGGGTGTGCGATGAAGTGGAGGGCTCCCATGTATGGGATGTGGGCTGGCGCGGCGAACACTGCCGGATCATCAGCGGCCTCAACGAACCGTGGGGCGAGGTGAGCGCCTGCACCCACTGCGGCAAATGTGTGGACGTGTGCCCCACCGGGGCTCTCTTCCACAAGGCCGACACGAACGAGGAAAAGCACGGCCACCCCGAGCGGCTCCAGGCCCTTGTACATGCCCGCACCCACCAGGAGTGGAACCCATGAACACCACCGCCCCCCGCAAGACCAGGCTGGCGACGGTGTGGCTGGCGGGCTGCTCCGGCTGCCACATGTCGTTTCTCGACCTCGACACATGGCTGCTGGAGCTCGCCGATCGTGCGGACATCGTCTACAGCCCGGTGGGATCCGACCGAAAGGTCTACCCGGAGAACGTGGATGTCGCTCTGGTGGAGGGCGGGGTCGCCAACACCGACAACCTTGAGCTGCTGCAGCGGGTGCGCGCCAACACCCGCACCCTGGTGAGCTTCGGCGACTGCGCCATCACCGCCAACATCCCCGGCATGCGCAACATGCTGCGGGGCAGCGATCCAGTGCTGAGGCGGGCTTATCTGGAACTGGCCGATGGCAGCGGCCAGCTGCCCCATGCGCCGGGGATCGTGCCGGAGCTGCTGGAGCGGGTGCTGCCGGTGCATGAGCTGGTGCCTGTTGAGGTGTATCTCCCGGGCTGCCCGCCGCCAGCCGAGCGGATCCGCGCCGCCCTGGAGCCATTGCTGCGGGGGGAGATGCCGCAGCTGAGCGGCCGTGATCAGATCCGCTTCGGGTGAGGCGATCAGGAGAACACGATGCCGAGGAATCCAGACCCCGATCCGAGCGCCAACCCCAAGGAGCACCAGCCAGCCCGCCGCACGATCACGATCGATCCGGTGACCCGCATCGAGGGGCACGCCAAGATCTCGATCCACCTGGATGCAGCTGGAGCCGTGGAAACGGCCCGCTTCCACGTGACGGAGTACCGGGGCTTCGAAAAATTCTGCGAGGGCCGGCCTTTCACCGAGATGGCGGGCATCACGGCGCGGATCTGCGGCATCTGCCCGG
>JBDKGF010000213.1:0-3477 GCA_039798305.1 Cyanobacteriota bacterium | reverse complement strand
CTCCCACCACCAGGCGGCCACTCTGCAGCCGTAGCGGCCGGCAGTGGGGGGCCAGTTGGGCGCCGGCGATCTTCGGCCACGCCTGCCACAGGGCTGCCAGGTTTTCATCGCGCTGCCACTGCCGTTGGAGCTGCTCCAGGCAACCCACCACGGTCTGCAGCGGCGGCCGCGGCGGCGGCACCAGCAGGTTCACCGTGCCCTGGCGCCGGGTTTGATTGCGGGGGGCGGCAGGCATCAAGCCACGCTACGGGAGATGCGGCAATCACGCTGTGCTGCTGCGGCGTGCTCTGGTTAGCCTCGTCGCCTGCCCCGTATCCCTAGCCATGGGCTTCTTTGACCGCCTCAGCCGTCTGGTGCGCGCGAACGCCAATGCCGTGGTGGGGGCCATGGAGGATCCGGCCAAGATCCTCGATCAGTCGGTCGCTGATATGCAGGCCGATCTGGTGAAGCTGCGCCAGGCGGTGGCCACGGCGATCGCCAGCCAGAAGCGCATTCAGAACCAGGCCGAGCAGGCTGAAGCCCAGGCCAACACCTGGTACGAGCGCGCTGAGCTGGCGCTCAAGAAAGGCGAGGAAGACCTGGCCCGTGAAGCCCTCGGCCGCCGCAAGACCTGCCAGGACACGGCCACGGCTCTGAATACCCAGCTGCAGAGCCAGGCCGGCCAGGTGGAGCAGCTCAAGCAGAGCCTGGTGAAGCTCGAGAGCAAGATCGCCGAGGCCAAAACCAAGAAAGACATGCTCAAGGCCCGGGCCCAGGCGGCCCAGGCCCAGGAGCAGCTGCAGAGCGCCGTGGGCAACCTCGGCACCAACAGCTCCATGGCGGCGTTCGAGCGCATGGAAGAGAAGGTGCAGAGCCTCGAGGCCCGCAGCCAGGCTGCCGCTGAGCTGGCTGGTGCCGATCT
Organism: Cyanobacteriota bacterium; assembly: GCA_039798305.1. Lineage (GTDB taxonomy): Bacteria > Cyanobacteriota > Cyanobacteriia > PCC-6307 > Cyanobiaceae > Vulcanococcus. The sequence goes on along the minus strand of JBDKGF010000213.1, from coordinate 2,576 downwards.
GGAGAGTCAGTTCGCCGCCCTCGAAGGTGCACCTGAGGTGGATGACGAACTGGCGGCGCTGAAGGGCAAGTTGGCTGGTACCGCTCCCGCGGCGGCACTTCCCGCGGCTGGCGGTGCGGTGCAACCGGTGAAGGTGGAGGAGGTGGATGCGGAGCTCGAGGAGCTGAAGCGCTCGATCGACAAGCTCTGATCCATACAATCGCCGCAGCGTTGACTGCCGCCGTGTCCGTTCTGCACCTCACCGATGCCAATTTCCAGGCCGAGGTGCTGGATGCCGCCACGCCAGTGCTGGTGGATGTCTGGGCCGAGTGGTGCGGGCCCTGCCGACTGATGGCCCCGATGATGGATTGGGCTGCCGGTGAATACGCGGGCCGACTGGCCGTGGGCAAGCTGGAAGCCGATCCCAACCCCACGGCCCGCGATCAGATGGGCATTCAGGGGCTGCCTACCCTGCTGATCTTCAAGAACGGCCAGGAGGTGGCACGCCACGAAGGCGCCATGGCTCAACCCCAGCTCAAGGCCTTCCTGGATGCCCATCTCTGAGGAGCTGAAGGCGCTGCATCGCTCCGATCGGGTTGCTGCCCTCGGCAGCGGCGTGTTCGCTCGCAACGATCAGCGCAAACAGGCCTACCAGGCCGCGGCCGCAGTATCCGGCAAGCCGCCGCTGCTGGATCTGTCGCTCGGTTCCACGGATCTGCAGCCGCCAGAAGTGGCGATTCAGGCGATCCGCGATCAGCTGGGTCGGCCGGAAAGTGCGGCGTATTGCCTGCACGGTGCCACTCTTCCGTTCCGGGAGGCGGTGGCCGCCTGGGCTCAGCGCCGCTTCGGCGTATCGGTGGATCCGGAGCGCGAGGTGCTGCTGCTCGTGGGGTCTCAGGAGGGCACGGCCCACCTGCCGCTGGCGGTGCTCAACCCAGGCGATCCGGCGTTGCTGCTGGATCCCTACTACCCCTCCCATCTCGGCGGGCTTCGCCTGGCTTCGGCTGAGCCGCATTTCCTCAGGCTCGATCCGGCTCTCGGTTTCGCGCCCCGCTTTGATCAGCTCAGTTCCAGTGCCTGGGACGCCCTGAAGCTGATGGTGCTGGGCTTTCCCCACAACCCCACCGCCACCACGGGCCAGCAGGCCTGGGTGGATGAGGCCGCTGAGCGGGCCGTTCACCACGGCGTTGTGTTCGCCCACGACAACCCCTACGTGGATCTGGCTTTGGAGGGTGAGGCGCCGGCACTGCTGCGCTCACCGCTCTGGCGCCAGTGCGGGATTGAGTTTTTCTCCTTTTCCAAGGGCTGGTGCCTGGGGGGGTATCGCATCGCCTTCGCCATTGGCGCCGAGCCGTTGATCACCGCGTTGCGCCAGCTGAAGGGGGTGGTGGATTTCAACCAGAGCACGGCCCTGCAGGCTGGTGCCATCGCGGCCTTGGAGCAGGCCGGCGATTGGCCGGAGCGAATCAAGCCGATCTATCGCGAGCGGCGCGATCGGATGGCGGCGGTGCTGCAGCAGGCCGGCTGGCCGGTGCGGATTCCGTCGATGGCGCTGTACCTCTGGCTGGAGCTGCCGGAGCGTGCCCGGTCTGCAGGCCTCGATTCCGAACGCTTCTGTGCCCAGCTGCTGGAGGCCACGGGAGTGTGCCTCACGCCGGGCCGTGGCTTCGGTGCGGGCGGTGAGGGGTTTGCCCGGTTGGCGCTGGTGCATCCGCTCGAGCAGCTGGAGGCGGGTGCTCAACGGATGGCGGCTTGGCTGGCTCAGCTCTGACGGCAGGCTCGATCGCCGCTGCCCTGCGACGCATCCCCGCCGATGCCCCGCTGGCCTGGCAGCTGCGCGTGCTGCCGGTGTGTGCCAGCACGGAATCTGAGCTGGAGCGCTGGCTTGTGGCCGGTGCCCAGCCGCCAGTGGCGTTGCTGGCGCAGCAGCAGCGGTATGGCCATGGGCAGCAGGGCCGGGTGTGGCAGTCGCCGCCGGGAGGGGTGTGGCTGAGTGCTGCCCTCCCCTGGCCGGCTGAGCCTGCGCAATCGGCCTCCCTGGCTCTGGCTGCCGCGGTGGGGATTGCGCTGCAATTGGAGGCGCTCGGGCTGCGGCCTCAGATCAAGTGGCCTAATGATCTGCTGATCGATGGCCGCAAGCTGGCGGGAATCCTGCCCCGGCTGCGCTGGCGCGGCGGCCGGGTGCGCCATGCCCAGCTGGGGGTCGGGCTCAATGGGGTGAACCGGGTGCCCGCCGGTGCCATCAGCCTGGCCGAGGCCCTGGCTCAGCGCCGACACCCCCAGGCCCAGCCGGCGTGCCTGGCAGCCCGGCTGTTACGCGGGTTGGAGTGGGCAGCGGCGGCATCCGGTCACCCCGAACTGGTGCGGCGTCAGGCAGAGCAGCGTCTCTGCAGGCCGGAGTGGCTCGAGCACGAGGGTGAACGCTGGGCTGTGGCCGGCCTCGCCACTGACGGTGGTCTGCGTCTCTGCCGCGGCACCGCGGTGGCTGTGCTGCAGCGGAGTTTCTAGAGTTTGACGCGCTTTGTCTGCGGCTGCTGTGCTTCGCCTCCAACCGCTCAGCCTTCTGGTGGCGCTTCCGGCTCTGCTGGGGGGAGGTC
>JBDKGF010000212.1:0-9354 GCA_039798305.1 Cyanobacteriota bacterium | reverse complement strand
ACACCCTCGAGGCGATCCGCACCTACGGCGTGGCGATCAAGGGCCCGCTCACCACACCGATCGGTGGTGGCATCCGCTCCCTGAACGTGGCGCTGCGCCAGATCTTTGATCTGTATTGCTGCGTGCGCCCCTGCCGCTACTACGAAGGCACCCCCAGCCCCCACAAGCGACCCCAAGACCTCGACGTGATCGTGTACCGCGAGAACACCGAGGACATCTACATGGGGATCGAGTGGGAAGCGGGCGATCCGGTGTGCCTCGAGCTGATCAAACACCTCAATGAGGTGGTGATCCCGGCCAACGGCAAGCTCGGCAAGCGCCAGATCCCGGCCGGCTCAGGCATCGGCATCAAGCCGGTGAGCAAGCACGGCAGCCAGCGCCACATCCGTAAGGCGATCCAGCACGCCCTGCGCTTTGAGGGCGACAAGCGCCACGTGACCCTCGTGCACAAGGGCAACATCATGAAATTCACGGAAGGCTCCTTCCGCGACTGGGGCTACGAGCTGGCCACCACCGAGTTCCGCGCCGACTGCGTGACCGAGCGCGAGAGCTGGATCCTCGATAACGCCGACAGCAATCCCGGCCTGAGCATCGAAGCCAACGCCCGCATGGTGGATCCCGGCTACGACGCCCTCACTCCAGAGAAAAAGGAAGCGATCTGCGCCGAGGTGAAGGGGGTGCTCGATGCCATCGGCGCCAGCCACGGCAACGGCCAGTGGAAGCAGATGGTGATGGTGGACGACCGCATCGCCGACAGCATCTTCCAGCAGATCCAGACCCGCCCAGCCGACTACTCGATCCTCGCCACCCTCAACCTCAACGGCGACTACATCTCCGATGCCGCAGCCGCTGTGGTGGGCGGTCTGGGCATGGCCCCTGGCGCCAACATCGGCGACAACGCCGCCATCTTCGAAGCCACCCACGGCACCGCGCCTAAGCACGCCGGCCTGGATCGCATCAACCCCGGTTCGGTGATCCTCAGCGGCGTGATGATGCTCGAATACATGGGCTGGCAGGAAGCCGCCGACCTGATCACCGCAGGCCTGAGCGCCGCCATCGCCAATAAGGAGGTCACCTACGACCTGGCTCGCCTGATGGAGCCGCAGGTGGAGCCGGTGAGCTGCAGCGGTTTTGCTGAGGCCGTGATCAAGCACTTCGGGGGCTGATCAGGCGACACTGGCCTCCATGAGCACCGCCGCAGCCGCCGCCAACGCCACAGACCCCTGCGTGCACTGCGGCTTCTGCCTGCCCACGTGTGCCAGCTACCGGGTGCTGGGAACGGAGATGGATTCGCCCCGGGGGCGGATCCATGCGCTCAAGGCGATCGAAGCCGGCGAGCTTGAGCTCGATGCCACCACGGCCAGCCATTTCGACAGCTGCCTGGGCTGCTTCGCCTGTGTGAGCGCCTGCCCCTCGGGCGTGCGCTACGACGAACTGATCGAGGCCACGAGGCCCAAGCTCAATTCGCCTGAGCTGCGCAGCCCGGCCCAACGGGCGTTTCGCAAGCTGTTGTTCGCGCTGCTGCCCTACCCCCAACGGCTGAGGGCCGCGCTCACCCCCCTGCGCGCTTACGCAGGCACGCCGCTACAAGGCTTGGCTCGCTGGAGTGGGCTCACCCGATTGCTGGGGCCGCAACTCGAGGCGATGGACCAGCTGCTGCCGCCGCTCCAACCAGAGGCCTTCCGTGACGGTCTGCCGCTGGTGGTTCCCGCCCAGGGGGAGCGCCGCGCCCGCGTTGGGTTGGTGCTGGGCTGCGTACAGCGGCTGTTTGATCCCAATGTGAATGCCGCCACGCTGGAGGTGCTCACAGCCAACGGCGTGGAGGTGGTGATTCCGCCGAGCCAGGGATGCTGCGGCGCCGTAACCCATCACCAGGGCGAACTGGAGCAGACCCGGGAGCTGGCCAACAGCCTGATCGAGAGCTTTCGCGCCGTGGTGGGCCCCGGCAAAGCCGCGGGCCCAGAACCGTTGGACGCGGTGGTGGTGGCCGCCTCCGGCTGCGGCCACACCCTCAAGCACTACGACCAGCTGCTGGAGAGCGATCAAGGGATGGCCTTTGCGTCCCAAGTGCGGGACGTTCATCAGTTTCTGGCGGAGCTGGGGCTGAGCGAGGCCTTCCAGGCTGGGCTCGGACCACTCAGCCACAGCGATGGCCAGCCCGCGAGCGCCGACAACCCAGTGGTGGTGGCGTATCACGATGCCTGCCACATGCTCCACGGCCAGGGCATCAGTGCGGAACCGCGCCAACTGTTACGCGCCATTCCACACCTACAGCTGCGGGAGGCCACCGAAGCCGGGGTGTGCTGCGGGAGTGCCGGCATCTACAACCTGGTGCAACCGGAGGAAGCGGCGGCGCTGGGCGAGATCAAGGCCGCCGATCTCCGTGGCACCGGCGCTGAAGTGGTGGTCAGTGCCAACATCGGCTGCACGATGCAGCTGCGCCGACATCTGGGCGAGGGCCCGCGCGTAGCCCACCCGTTGCAACTGCTGGCAGCGGCTCAGCGGTCTTGAGCAGCCCGCCGCCGCCAGAGGAGCGGAGCAGCGGCGGCTTGCTATCGGTGCTGGGCGTGGCCTTCGGCCTGGCCGGCTCCGTGGGAGGAACGATCGGGGCGGGCATCCTGCGCACACCAGGGCTGGTGGCGGAGCAGCTGGGAAGCGCACCGCTGGTACTGAGCGCTTGGTTGATCGGGGGGCTGTATGCCCTGCTCGGTGCGATCTGCATTGCCGAGCTGGCGGCCAGCCTGCCCCGGGCGGGCGGTTGGTACGTGTACGCCGAGCAGGCCTTCGGACGCCGGGCCGGCTGGCTGGTGGGATGGACCGACTGGCTGGCCCACTGCATCGGCCTGGCCTGGGTCGCCACCACCGTGGGCGACCTGCTGGTGGAGTGGATCCCAGCGCAAGCCTCAGCACCATGGGAGGGGCGGGCGATCGCCCTGCTGGTGTTGATCCTGTTCAGCGCCATCCAGTGGCTGGGGGTACGCGCTGGAGGTGCGAGCCAGGAGCTGCTGAGCCTGGTGAAGGCTGTGGCATTCCTGGGCCTGGCAGGGGCCAGCTTTCTGGTGCCTGGCTCTACGCCTGAGGCGACCGCCAGCGATCCAGCCGTGCTGCTCCCTCAGGGATCAGCGCTGTGGATCGGAGCTGTACTGGCCCTGCAGGCCGTGATCACCACCTTTGATGGCTGGGCCTCACCGGTGTATTTCGCCGAAGAATTCAGCGAACCGGCCCGCGATCTGCCCCGCTCGCTGATCGGCGGTGTGCTGGCTGTACTGGCCCTTTATCTGCTGATCAATGGGGCGCTGTTGCACGTATTGCCGATGCAAACACTCAGCCAGGCCACCCTGCCGGCGGCCGATGCCGCCCGCCGCCTGATGGGCAGCCATGGGGCACAGCTGATCACAGCCGTGGCCCTGGTGTCGCTGCTGGGACTGATCAACACGGTGGTGATGGCAGCACCCCGGATCCTGTTCGGCCTGAGCCGGGATCGGCTGATGCCGGCTGTCCTCAGCCAGGTGAACCAGGGCGGCACGCCGGTGGCCGCCTTGCTGCTCACCAGTGGCAGCGCGGCCTTACTGGTGCTGGTGGGCTCGTTTGATCACCTGCTGGGGATGGGGGCTTTCCTGTATGTGGGCCTGCCTCTGAGCGGGATCGCCGCACAGATCTGGCTGCGCCGCCATCAACCGGAGCTGCCCAGGCCCTTCCTGAGCTGGGGCTATCCCGTCACACCCTGGGTGGTGGGCGGCGGCTCGGTTGCCTTTTTGGCTGGAGCAGTGATCAGTGACAGCTTCGACAGCCTCTTGGCCCTGGCGCTGGTGGCCCTGGGAGGCATCGCTGGCGAACTGTGGCGGAAACAATCCCCAGAAGCGCTCAGCCCATGAGACGTAAGCCAAACCACTGAACAACGTATCCTGAGCCACAACGCAATAGCGATCGCCACATGCCTCGCCTGCTTCTGCATATTGGGCACCCGAAGACAGGCACAACAGCTCTTCAATCCGTGCTGTCAGCCAATGCAAAAACGCTGCTAAATAAAGCCTCAGCTCTTTATCCAACTCAAACAGAACTCGCTGAATTCAAGCACCATTTTGTTATCCCCTGGCTTTTCCAAACCGACAATGAATCGATCCGCAGACGGTCAAAAGCCAGTGGCGATGAGCTCAAAAACATATCCAAACAGTACTGGCACTCCTTAGCCGCGGAAATTCAGCGAACTAACCATCACACGTCGATCCTCAGCGCCGAGGGCTTCTGGAGCGTTGCCAGGCGCGTACCCCAAGAGCAATTGGCTTTTTTTCGCGGAAAGCTGTACGAGATCTCCAATCACGTCAAGGTGATCGCCTATCTCAAGAGCCCAGCTCCATACTTCCTGTCAAAGATCAATCAGAAGCTTCGCAACTTCCGAGCCGTCACACTTCCCAAGCCCAATTACCTGAGCGGGGCGATCCAAGACTGGGAGAGCATCGGATTCGATGACTACTCATGGCGCATTTTTGATCGCACATTGCTGATCAACCAGGACATCATCGACGATTTCTGCACCCACTATCTCCCCGACTCACTCAGCGCCACTGACCTCACGCGAGAAGGGGTCGAACAGGCCAACTCCAGCGTTTCCAATGAAGCGCTGGCGATCCTTGAAGAGCTCACGGCCGCTTACCCTGTTCTTCTGGAAAATGTTTACGATCAACGTCGGTACAAAATCATCGAAATCCTGCAACAATCCGATGGGTCGATCGGCGGCAAATCGAGGCCTTCGCTCAAAGAATCGGCCGCGGCCGGCATCGTGAAGCGCTGCAGCGATCTCGGCTGGCTGCAGGACCGTGGCCTCTCCTTCCCAGATATTGATCCTGCATGGATCCATCAGACGCCAACCACAGACCTGCCGGAAACCTTCACCTGCGTTTCCGATTTCTGCCCGATTGATTCGGACCGCCTGGCTGAGCTGCGCGGGGTCGCTGGCGAGGCCATCGAGGCTCTGTTTCGGCCAGAGCCCAAACGCATCTTCTGGCGCTTCCCGCGCTTCAACAAACGCTGAGGCTGTTAATCCGACAGCATCAACTGCCAGGCCTGGCGCAGGCCGCTGGCATCGCCGAGATTGCCCGGAAACGTGATCACCGGGAGGCCCGACACCTTCGCATCAGCCGGCGTGAGCACCACAGACAACCCCGGCAGCAGCTGGCCCTGCAGCTCCACCCAATCGAGGCCCAAGCCATCGGCCAACAGGGTGTGGGTGGTGATGCCGCCCTTGCTGATGATCAGCCCCAACTGCGGGGCCAGGGCAGCGGCCAGGCGCGCCATCAGCGCCGCCAGTTCAAGACCGAAGCGTCGCCGCTCCTGAACCGAAGCGCACACCAGTTCGCCCCGGCTGCTGAACAACACAGGAGTGCGCCCTCGATCGAGCACGGCCTGCAGCTGCTCCAACCAGCTCCGCTCCAGCGATCGGATCAGCTCCGGCGCAGCTGGGCCATCCAGCACCCGCGCCAGCTTGGCCACGAGAATCTCGACCCCCTCACAAGCGGGTTCCTGGAGCAACAGCTCCAGCTGCTGATCCGCCAGAGGCACATGCGATCCCACCACCACCAACACCGGCAACCGCTCCCCACTGGCCCCGCAGCGGCGCAGCGCGGCCAGACCGGCGGGGTCAAGCGGTTGGGGCGGCAGCGGCACCAAGCCATTGATCAGGCTGGCGGCGGATTGGAAGAGCAGACGCCGCTCGCTGCGCCACACCGCTTCCCCGAGTGCCGCCAACTGCTCAGGCTGCTCCGCATCCACCGCCACCGCGCGTTGCGCGCTGAAGCTGTCCACACGAGCCTGCAGGGCTGCGGCAGAACCGTCGAGCTCGGCGAGATCCAGCCGCTCCACCGAAGTCGCCGGGATGGCACCCCGGGTTTTCTCCGCCACCCACTCGGGCAGAAAGCTGCTGCTGAAGCCAAACAGCCGATCGCGGGCAAAGTCGGTGGTGTGCACGGGCTGGCCATGCAAGTAGTGCACGCCGCCTCGGGTGGTGCGCCCTCCGGGCAGGAAGGCCGGGGCGAGCAAGGTGGCATCGAACGGCCCGAGTTCAGCCTGGATCGCCTCCACCTCCAGTGGGAAGTGCCCGCGCAGGGTGGAATCACCGCGGCTCACCACCAGCCAACGCTCCAGCTCACCCGCCACCTCGAGCTCCGCCAGCACCAGCCGCAGCCCCCGGCAGATCTCACGCACCCGCTCCCGCGCCGCCTCGGGCTCCAAAGCGCGAGTGTTGGCCAACACAAACAGCAGCGGCGAGGGATGGCGCAACCCCCGCCGCAGGCTGTCTGGATCCCAGCGCAGCAGCAAGGGGGCGCTGTGCACCGTCTGCGACCCGGTGGGGTCGTCATCAAGAACGATGACCTTGCGCCGCTCTGCCATGGCACCATCGTGCCGTGATCTGCCCTGAGCCCAGCGAGCTGCAGGAGCTGGTGCAGGAGCTGCATCAGCAGGCCCTGCCATGGCTACCCACCGGCAGCGGCAGCCGGTTGCACTGGGGTGCACCGGTGCAGCCCGGCAGCGGCGAGAGTGAGCCACGCCTGATCAGCACCGGCCGGCTGAACCGGCTTGTTGAACACTGCGCCGGCGATTTCACCGTGACGGTGCAGGCGGGAATGCCCCTGCAAACCCTGCAACAGGAGCTGGGGGCGGCAGGCCAATGGCTGGCGATCGACTGGCCCTGGGGCAGCGGGCCCGGCGGTGAGCAGAGCGGCACGGTGGGCGGATTGCTGGCCCGTGGCTTGGCCGGGGGGCTGCGGCAGCGCTACATGGGCGTGCGGGATCAGCTGATCGGACTGAGCCTGCTGCGAGCCGATGGCACCGCCGCCAAGGCGGGCGGGAAGGTGGTGAAAAACGTGGCCGGCTACGACCTGATGCGCCTGTTCTGCGGCAGCTGGGGCAGCCTGGGCCTGATCACCGAGCTCACCCTGCGCACCTATCCGCTGCCCCGGCACCGCCGCGGCCTGCTGATGCGCGGCTCCCTGAGTGCCCTGGAGCAGCTGCGGCGTCTCTGCCTCCAGGCTCCGCTGATGCCCCAACGGCTCGATTGGTGGAGTGCGGCGCTGAGCGGCAACGGCCAACCAGCACTGCTCCTGGCCCTGGCCAGTGTGAGCAGCGCCGCGATCGCCGATCAGCTGGATCAGCACAGCCAGGCCGCGGCAACGCTTGGACTGGAGGTGGAGGCCCTGGATCCCGATCGTTTGCTGGAGCTCGAGAGCCACAGCCGCCAGGGCAGCAGCGACTGGCTGCTGCAGCTGGGCGTCAAACCGGCGCAGGCCGCGGATCTATTGACCGATCAGGCTCTCGATGGGGTGGCCTGCTGTCTGGCGGCTGGGGTGGGTCTGGGCATGGCCTGGGCTGATGCCGGCAGCCTGCCCAGTTACCGGGTGGAGCACCTGCGGCAGCGGTGTCGCGCCCTGGGCGGCCAGCTGAGCGTGCTGGTGCAGCCTGCTGGCGCCAATCGGCTGTCCTGCTGGGAGGAGAGCCCTGCCGCCTCCGTGATCGAAGCACTCAAACGAGACTTCGATCCCCTGCAACAACTGGCCCGCGGCCGCCTGCCGGGGGTGGTTCAGGCCGGTGTGAGCAGGTAACGGCAGCGGAGTTCGCAGCGCTCCCCGGGGAGGAGCTGCAGGCCCAGCTCACCGCGCGGGGCACTCCAGGGCTCCAGGCAGAGGATCGGCCGCGGAGGATCGCTCCACAGCACCGCATGGGCAAACGGGGGCTCCATCTGCAGCTCCACAGCACTGCCAGGACCGGTGCGCACCCGAGGCGCCGAGCCTGCGCCGGCAGCGCAGGCCACCCGCAGATCCACACCCTGCTCCAGCCGCAGCAACTGATCGGAGGTGACCACCTCCGCGGCCGTGAGGTGATCCCAGCACCGCTCCGGCAAGCCATCCACGCGAGCCTGAGCCAGGCTCTCCACCTGCAGGTAAGGATGCAGACCCAGAGCGAACGGCATCGGCTCAGGTTCCACCGCATCCTTGCGGTGCTCCACCACCGCTCGGATCGCCAGCGCATCAGGCCCGAGGCGATAGTCGAGGCTGAGCTGGAACCGGAAGGGATAAGCGCTCTGGGTGGCGGGACTGTCGCTGAGGGTGAGGCGAATCCCGTCGCCATCCTCAAGCGCCGTCAGGTGCCAGGGCAGATCCCGCGCAAAGCCGTGCTGAGGCATCGGGAAACGGCCCTGGGGCAAACCCAGTGCGTTGCCCGGGAGATTCCCGCACACGGGAAACAGCACCGGGATTCCCCCGCGCACGCTCTTGGTGGGATCGGCGAAGCGCTCGGCATCGAAATACAGCCTCTCCTCACCGCTGCAGCGCCAGCCCACCACCAGTCCGCCCCGTTCCGGCACCACCCGCAGCTGATCGCCGCTGGCGGCGGTGAACTGCCAGTGGGGGAAAGGAGCCTCGAGGCGGGTGAGGGTCATTGCAGCGTGGCCAGCCACTCCACCATGGCCCGATTCACCTGATCCGGCACCTCATCGTGGGGGCAGTGGCCGGCCTGGAGCACCACCTCGGTGGTGTTGGCGGGAGCGTGACGCTGAAAGGCACCGCGGCGGCCGGCCGCGTTGATCCAGGGATCGCGGATGCCCCAGAGCAACAGCAGCGGCGCCTGCAACTCGGCGAACAGTTCATCGAGGGGCTGACCGCGGGGGATGTCGAACACAGTGCGGAACACCCCGAAGGCGCCGGGATCGCGGCTCGGCCGCAGGATCGACTCCACCAGCTCGTCGTCCACGTTGGTGGAGTCGATGTACACCTGCTTGAGCGTGCGGCGGACATTGCCGGGGCGGCGCATGTTCTCAAACAGCAGCCGCTGCAGGATCGGGCTCTTGAGCAGGGCGCTACCGATGGTCCGGCGGGCGATGGCACCCCAGCCCTTCGGCTCACCCTGCTCATCGGAGAAGGGTCCGGCCGCATTCAGCAACACCACCCCGGCGCACTGATCCCCCAGGGCCGCACCAGCGGCCAGGGCCGCATAGCCACCGAGAGAGTTCCCCACGAGCACCGTGGGCCGACCGATGCGCTCGCGCACGTAAGCCACCAGCTGATCGCGCCAGAGAGCACCGCCATAGCGAGGCCCCTCGGGCTTGGCGCTGCGCCCGAAGCCGAGCAGGTCGAGGGCATGCACCTCGTAATGCTCGGCGAGCACGGGGATGTTGAAGCGCCAGTGGTCGGTAGAAGCACCGAAGCCATGCACCAGCAGGATCGCCGGGCCGCTGGCCGCGCCATCGGGCTCACGGCTGAGGCTGTGGATCGGATGGCCCTCGAAGGTCCACGCCGCTGCAACGGTCACCGGCAACACCAGGCTGGGTGGTGGATGCTAGGGAGATCTTCACCGCCGGCTGCC
>JBDKGF010000211.1:0-4955 GCA_039798305.1 Cyanobacteriota bacterium | reverse complement strand
ATGCGCGGTCAGAAGTCCCGCTCGGGTCGTCCCACCCGTCCGGGCTTCGAAGGTGGTCAGATGCCCCTCTACCGCCGGGTGCCGAAGCTCAAGCACTTCACCGTGATCAACCCCAAGAACTACACGGTGATCAACGTGGGCAAGTTGGCTGAGCTCACAGCCGGCAGCACCGTCAACATCGATACCCTCGTGAAGGACGGCATCGTCACCAGCCCCAAGCACCCCCTCAAGGTGCTCGGCAACGGCGATCTGAAGGTGAAGCTCACCGTTCAGGCCGCTGCGTTCACCGCCAGCGCCCGCGAGAAAATCGAGGCTGCAGGTGGCACCTGCGAAGAGATCTGAGCCTCGGCTTGGTTCTGACCCCGACCCGTTAGCGTCGGTGCCGCCTGGCGGAGCCTCCCGGCTTCTCCAGGCGGTTTTTTGTTCTCCCTTCTTTCTGCCCGCCCGCCATGCTCGTCAGCCGGGGTCGCAACCCCAGTGCCGGTGAAATCTTCACCCAGCTGATTCAGGCCAAGGATCTGCGCAACCGCGTGTTGATCACCCTGGGCCTGCTGTTGCTGGTACGCCTGGGGATCTATATCCCGGTGCCCGGCATCGATCGGGTCGCCTTTCAGGATTTCATCGCCCGCGGCGGCCAGCTGATCGGCTTCCTCGACATCTTCACCGGCGGTGGCATTTCCACCCTGGGGGTGTTCGGCCTGGGGATCCTGCCGTTCATCAACGCCTCGATCATCCTGCAGCTGCTCACCTCGGCGCTTCCCCAGCTCGAGGACCTGCAGAAGAACGAAGGCGAGGCCGGCCGCCGCAAGATCGCCCAGTACACCCGCTACGTGGCGCTCGGCTGGGGCATCCTGCAGAGCATCGTCTTCGCCCTGATTCTGCGGCCGTACGCCATCGCAGGAACCTCTGAGCTGGTGTTCGTGCTGCAAACCGCCGTCGCCCTGGTGACCGGCTCGATGGTGGTGATGTGGATCAGTGAGGTGATCACCGAGCGCGGTATTGGCCAGGGCGCCTCCCTGGTGATCTACCTGAACATCGTGGCCACCCTGCCCCGGGCCCTCGGCTCCACGATCGAGCTTGCTCAGAGCGGGGATCGCAGCACCGTTGGCGGCATCGTGGTGCTGGTGGCGGTCTTCCTGGTCACGATTGTCGGCATCGTGTGCGTGGAGGAAGGCAACCGCCGCATCCCGATCGTGAGTGCCAAGCGGCAAGTGGGGGGTGCCAGCCTTTCGGCTCGGCAGAGCTATCTGCCGCTCAAGCTCAACGCCGGCGGCGTGATGCCGATCATCTTCGCCTCGGCCGTGGTGTTCCTGCCCCTCACCATCGCCAATATCACCAAGCAGCCCTGGCTGATCAACATCGCCTCGGCCCTCAGCCCGAACAGCGGCACCCCATGGGTCTATGCCTTGTTGTTCTTCGCGCTGATCATCGGCTTCTCCTTCTTCTACGCCACCCTCACGATCAACCCGGTGGATGTGGCCACCAACCTCAAGCGCTCCGGTGTGGCGATCCCCGGCGTGCGCCCCGGCTCCGCCACGGCCACCTATCTCAGTGGTGTGCAGAACCGGCTCACCCTGCTGGGGGCCCTGTTCCTTGGTGCTGTGGCGATCATTCCCTCAGCCGTTGAATCGGCCACTCAGGTGAAAACCTTCCAGGGCCTGGGTGCCACCAGCCTGCTGATCCTGGTGGGTGTCGCCATCCAGACCGCCAAGCAGCTGCAGACCGCCGTGATCTCGCAGCGCTACGAGGGCATGGTGCGCCAGTGAGCGCCGCCCTCCTGATCGTTCCCGTTCTGTTTTCCCCTTCGCGTCATGAAGCAACGCCTCCTCTTCCTCGGCCCTCCGGGTGCCGGCAAGGGCACCCAGGCCCAGCGCCTCGCCGAGAGCCAGGGACTGCTGCACCTCTCCACCGGTGATCTGCTGCGGGCTGAAGTGGCCGCTGGCAGTGAGCTGGGCAAGGAGGCTGAAGCGGTGATGGCCCGCGGTGAACTGGTCAGCGATGCGCTGGTGCTGGCGATCGTGCGCAGCCGGCTGCAGGCGCACACCGGCGGCTGGTTGCTCGACGGCTTTCCCCGCAACGTGGCCCAGGCCGATGCCCTGGCACAGCTGCTTGATGAGCTCGGCCAGCAGATTGAACTGGTGGTGCTGATGGAGCTGGATGATGCGGTGCTCGTGCAGCGCCTGCTCTCACGCGGCCGCGCCGATGACAACGAGGAGGTGATCCGTCACCGCCTGGAGGTGTACCGTCAGCAGACCGAGCCTCTGATCGCTTACTACCGCGAGCGCGATCTGATCGCCCCGGTGGAAGCGGCCGGCACGGTCGAGGAGATCGGAGATCGGATCGCCGGCCTGCTGGGTTGACCCCTGTGGTAGGGTCAGCGTTTGCAAAATTGGAGAGACCGCTCCCATGAAGGTGCGTGCCTCGGTCAAGAAGATGTGCGACAAGTGCCGTGTGATCCGTCGTCACGGCCGGGTGATGGTGATCTGCACCAACCCCAAGCACAAGCAGCGCCAGGGTTGATCCCTGGTTGAGTCTTGCCATCGGCCTTCGGGCCAACCCCTCCCCTGCTCACCCCATCGTTAGTTTCTGTGGCTCGGATTGCCGGCGTTGATATTCCTCGCGACAAGAGGATCGAAATCGCCCTCACCTATGTGTACGGGATCGGCCTGACCACGGCCAAGAAAATCCTGGCCAAGACCGGTGTCAACCCTGATACCCGCGTCAAGGACCTCGACGACGCTGACGTGCAGAAGCTGCGCGGCGCCGCTGAGTCCTACACGCTGGAAGGCGACCTGCGCCGTCAGGAAGGCATGGCGATGAAGCGCCTTCAGGATATCGGCTGCGTGCGTGGCCGTCGCCATCGTGCCGGTCTGCCTGTGCGTGGTCAGCGCACCCGCACCAATGCCCGTACCCGCCGCGGTGCCCGTAAGACCGTTGCCGGTAAGAAGAAGTAAGGCCTGACCTGCTTCCGGCCTTCGGCCATCCCTTCCGCACCTGCCGAGCTGTCCCCATAGGGATGGTGCGTCACCAGGTTGCCCCCCTCAGTTCCCTGATCACCTCCCTGCAGCAGCAGGGCCTACCTCCATGGCCAAGCCCGCCAAGAAATCCGGCGCCAAGAAGACGAAGCGCAATGTGCCCAACGGTGTGGCGCACATTCAGAGCACCTTCAACAACACCATCGTTTCGATCACTGACACCGCCGGTGAAGTGATCTCCTGGAGCTCCGCTGGAGCCAGTGGTTTCAAGGGCGCCCGTAAGGGCACTCCCTTCGCCGCCCAGACCGCCGCAGAAGCAGCCGCCCGTCGCGCCCTTGAGCAGGGGATGCGCCAGATCGAGGTGCTGGTGCGCGGTCCTGGTTCCGGCCGTGAAACGGCGATCCGTGCCCTGCAGGTGGCCGGTCTGGAGATCACTCTGATCCGCGACGTCACTCCTCTGCCCCACAACGGCTGCCGCCGCTCCAAGCGTCGCCGGGTCTGATCCGACGCCTTGCCCCGCCCCAGAGGGGGCTCCTCCTCTTCTTTCGAGCTTCAGACCGTGTTGCAGTACCAGATCGATCGGGTTGAACACCAGATCGCCGACGACCGTTCCCAGACCGGCGTCTTTGTGATCGGCCCCCTTGAGCGGGGTCAGGCCATCACCCTCGGCAACTCCCTGCGCCGCGTGCTGATGGGAGCCCTCGAGGGCAGCGCCATCACCGCCGTGCGCATCGCCGGCGTGAACCACGAATACGCCACCGTTCCCGGTGTGCGCGAAGACGTGCTCGACATCCTGCTGAACTGCAAGGACATCGCCGTCAGCAGCCGCACCCGTGAGCTGGAGATCGGTCGTCTGGTGGCCAACGGTCCCTGCACCGTCACCGCCTCCGACCTGCAGTTCTCCTCGCAGGTGACCGTGATCGACGGCGACCGTCCGATCGCCACTGTGGCCGATGGCTACAGCCTCGAGCTGGAAGTGCACGTGGAGCGCGGCGTGGGTTATCGCCCCGTGGATCGCCGCACCGAAGACACCAGTGCCATCGATCTCCTGCAGATCGATGCCGTGTTCATGCCGGTGCGCCGCGTGAACTACAGCGTGGATGAAACCGCTGTGGGCGAAGGCGGCTCTGCCCGTGAGCGCCTGCGCCTCGAGATCGAGACCGATGGCTCCGTCACCCCCGACGACGCCATGGCTCAGGCGGCCAACCAGCTGATCGCGCTGTTCCAGCCCCTGGCCAGCCTCACCATGGTGGATGAGCCCGGCCTAGAGCCCGAGCCCTCCGCTGAGGCCCAGATCCCCCTCGAGGAGCTGAACCTCTCGGTCCGCGCTTACAACTGCCTCAAGCGCGCCCAGGTCAACTCCGTGTCTGACCTGATGGGCTTCAGCTACGAGGACCTGCTGGAGATCAAGAACTTCGGTTCCAAGTCGGCCGATGAGGTGATCGAAGCGCTTGAGCGCATCGGTATCTCCCTGCCCCAGAGCCGCACCAGCGCCTGATTCAGCGCGAGTCTCCCCTTACCCCTTAACGCCTACCCTCCGCAACCGTCATGCGCCACCAGTGCCGAGTTCCCAAGCTGGGACGCCCCGCCGACCAACGCAAAGCCATGCTGCGCGCCCTGACCACGCAGCTGATCCGTGAAGGTCGTCTCACCACCACCAAGGCTCGCGCCAAGGCTCTGCGCGATGAAGCCGAGCGCATGATCAGCCTGGCCAAGGACGGCAGCCTCGCGGCTCGTCGCCGCGCCATCGGCTACATCTACGACAAGCAGCTGGTGCACGCCCTGTTCGACAAGGCCCAGGAGCGTTACGGCGACCGCAATGGCGGCTACACCCGCATCATCCGCACCGTGCCCCGCCGCGGTGACAACGCTGAGATGGCGATTATCGAGCTGGTCTGATCCAGCTTTTGTCGCTCAACCAGCCGCGCGTGGTCAGCTGACCCGCGCGGCTTTGTTGTGCCTGGCCCCGTTGTGTTTGCT
>JBDKGF010000210.1:0-4286 GCA_039798305.1 Cyanobacteriota bacterium | reverse complement strand
GATATGGAGGCCCTGTTTGCGGCCTGCCGGTTGGTGCGCTGTGAGGCAGCGCTGTTGCTGGCCCTGAGCGCCAGCTCACCGTTTTTGGATGGGGCGGCCACCGGCGCCCATTCCCAGCGCTGGCTGCAGTTTCCGCTCACCCCCGAGCAGGTGCCGTTGTTCGAGAGCCACCAGCACTACGTGGACTGGGTTGAGGCGCAGCTGCAGCTGGGCACCATGCAGAACGTGCGGCACCTCTGGACCTCGGTGCGGCCAAATGGCGACAACCGTCCCCATGAACTCAACCGGCTTGAGATCCGTATCTGCGATCTGATCGCCGACCCGCTGCTGCTGCTGGCCGTGACGGCCTTCGCCGAGCTCCGCATCCAGCAGTTGCTCAGCGATCCCAAGGCCCACGACCCGCTGCACGCCAGCACCCTCAGCCTGGAGCAGCTGGCAGAGCTGGCTGATGCCAACGACCGGGCCGCGGCCCGCAGCAGCCTCGATGCGGAGCTGCGGCACTGGCGCCGCGGTGAGCCGCTGCTCGCCCGCCAGTGGCTGGCGGCTGAGCTCGAGGCGCTGGCACCCCTGGCGCAGCAGCTGGGGCTGGATCGCTGGTTGGCGCCCCTGCACAGCGTGCTGCAGGCGGGCAATCAGGCGCAGCAATGGATCTCGGCCCATGCTGCAGGCGCCGCCGTGGCGCCCTTGATCGCGGCCGGGGCCGCGGCGATGGCCCAGCGCGAAAGCGAGCTCACGGCCTTGCTTGCGACAGACGGCGCAGTCGCTTTGGGATGATCATGGCCAACGTCTCCGCCTCGCACAGTTCCATGGGGCTCACCCTCGCCGCCAACGAAGCCTCTGCTGTCGCGGTTGAGCCCCGGGTGACGCGTCTGCTCGATGAGCGCCTCGAGCTGGTGGAGGATCTCTGGCAGACGGTGCTGCGCAGTGAATGTCCGCCGCAGCAGGCGGAGCGCCTGCTGCGCATGAAAGAGATCAGCTGCGCGGTGGATGGCCTGCCCGGCGATGCTGCTTCCGCAGAGGCCACCGAGCGCTCCACGGCTGAAATCATTCAGGTGATCCGCGAAATGGATCTGGCGGAGGCCATCGCAGCCGCCCGCGCCTTTTCGCTCTATTTCCAGCTGGTCAACATCCTTGAGCAGCACATCGAGGAAGACAGCTACTTAGCCAGCCTGCGGGCCCATCACCCGGAGGATCTCAATGATCCCTTCGTGCCGCCCCTGGCCAGTCAGACCGAACCGGCCACCTTCCGCGAGCTGTTCTCCCGCCTGCGGGCCCTGGGGGTGCCGCCCGCCCAGATCGAGCAGCTGCTGGTGGAGCTCGATATCCGGCTGGTGTTCACCGCTCACCCCACCGAGATCGTGCGCCACACCGTGCGCCACAAGCAGCGCCGGGTGGCGGCCCTGATCCAGCAACTGCAGCAGAGCCAGCCCTCCAATCTCAACGATCACCAGAGTCTGCGCCTGCAGCTCGAGGAAGAGATCCGGTTGTGGTGGCGCACCGATGAGCTGCACCAGTTCAAGCCTTCGGTGCTGGATGAGGTGGATTACGCCCTCCACTACTTCCAGCAGGTGCTCTTCGGTGCCATGCCGCAGCTGCGGCAGCGTATCCGTAATGCCCTCACGGCCACCTACCCCGATGTGGTGCCCCCCAGCGATGCGTTCTGCACCTTCGGCTCGTGGGTGGGCTCCGACCGTGACGGCAACCCTTCGGTCACCCCGGATATCACCTGGCGCACCGCCTGCTATCAGCGCCAGCTGATGCTGGAGCGCTACGTGGCGGCGGTGGGCGACCTCCGCGATCAGCTCAGCATCTCGATGCAGTGGAGCCAGGTGAGTGCATCGCTGCTCGAATCCCTGGAGATGGACCGGCTGCGCTTCCCCGAGATCTACGAGGAGCGTGCCGCCCGCTATCGCCTCGAGCCCTACCGGCTCAAGCTCAGCTATGTGCTCGAGCGCCTGCGGCTCACCCATCAACGCAACCAGCAGCTGGCCAGCGCCGGCTGGGAGGCCCCGGGCGAAACCCGCCCGCCCCTGCCTGAATTCGGCCAGGGTGTGCTGGCTGCGGCTCCGGCACCGGAACTGCATTACGCCACGGTCACCGAATTCCGCACCGACCTCGAGCTGATCAACGACAGCCTGCAGGGCACTGGCCTGAGCTGTGAGCCCCTGGAGAATCTGATCGCCCAGGTGCACACCTTTGCGTTCTGCCTGGCCAGCCTCGACATCCGCCAGGAGAGCACCCGCCACAGCGATGCTCTCGACGAGCTGAGCCGCTATCTGCAGCTGCCGGTTCCCTATGGCGAGATGGAGGAGGCGCAGCGGGTGGAGTGGCTGCTCACCGAGCTGCAGACCCGCCGGCCGCTGATCCCGCCCGCGGTGCAGTGGAGTCCGGCCACCGCCGAAACCTTTGATGTGCTGCGGGTGGTGCATCGCCTCCAGCAGGAATTCGGTGGCCGCATCTGCCGCACCTATGTGATCTCGATGAGTCACACGGTGTCGGATCTGCTGGAGGTCCTGCTGCTGGCCAAGGAGGCCGGCCTGGTGGATCCGATGGCCCAGCGCTCCGATCTGCTGGTGGTGCCGCTGTTTGAAACGGTGGAAGACCTCAAGGCCGCCCCGGCGGTGATGGAGCGGCTGTTCAGCGAGCCCTTCTACCGGCAGCTGATCGCCAGTACCAGCCCCACCGGCAAGCCGTTGCAGGAGCTGATGCTCGGCTACTCCGACAGCAACAAGGATTCAGGCTTCCTCTCCAGCAACTGGGAGATCCACCAGGCCCAGATCGCTCTGCAGCAGCTGGCCACCCGCCATGGCGTGGCGCTGCGCATCTTCCATGGCCGCGGCGGTTCGGTGGGTCGCGGCGGCGGCCCCGCCTATCAGGCGATCCTGGCCCAGCCCAGCGGCACCCTCAACGGCCGCATCAAGATCACCGAGCAGGGGGAAGTGCTCGCTTCCAAATACTCCCTGCCGGAGCTGGCGCTCTACAACCTCGAAACCGTGTCCACCGCGGTGATCCAGAACAGCCTGATCACCAGCCATGTGGATGACACCCCTGACTGGAACGAGCTGATGGCCCGGCTGGCGGCCTCCTCCCGCAGCCATTACCGCGCTCTGGTGCACGACAACCCGGATCTGGTCGCCTTCTTCCAGCAGTGCACGCCGATCGAGGAGATCAGCAAGCTGCAGATCTCCAGCCGCCCCGCCCGCCGCAAGAGCGGTGCCAAGGATCTCTCCAGCCTGCGGGCGATCCCCTGGGTGTTCGGCTGGACCCAGAGCCGTTTTCTCCTGCCCAGCTGGTTCGGGGTGGGTGCTGCGCTGCAGGAGGAGCTCGACGGCGATCCCGCTCAGCTGGAGCTGTTCCAGCAGCTCTACCAGCGCTGGCCCTTCTTCCGGATGCTGATCTCCAAGGTGGAGATGACCCTCTCGAAAGTGGATCTGGATCTGGCCCATCACTATGTGCGTTCGCTGGGGCGGCCGGAGCTGCGCGAGGCGTTTGAGCAGATCTTTGACGTGATCGCCCGGGAATTCGTGCTCACCCGCGATCTGGTGCTGGCGATCACAGGTCATCAGCGGCTGCTGGATGGTGATCCGGCTCTGCAGCTCTCGGTGGAGCTGCGCAACCGCACGATCATTCCCCTGGGCTACCTGCAGGTGGCGCTGCTGCGGCGTCTGCGCGATCAGAATCGCCAGCCCCCCATGAGCGAAGCGGCCGCCAGCGACGATGGCCGCACCTACAGCCGCAGCGAGCTGCTGCGCGGTGCTCTGCTCACCATCAATGGCATCGCCGCTGGCATGCGCAACACCGGCTGAGGGCGCGCGGTGTTCGATTCCCTGCTGATCCCCTTCCGCTCACAGCCTCAGCTGCCGGCCCTGCCGGATGGCTACAGCCTCGTGAGCGATCGCTCTCCCCTTGCCGAGGAGCTCAATGCCCTCCTGGTGGCTTGCGGTGATCCCAGCCGGCCGCAGGCCCGGTTGGAGGCGGCCCTGCAGCGCAGCTCCTGGCAGTTGAGCGTGCGCGATCCCGCCGATCAGCTGGTGGGCTTTGTGCGGGTGACCAGCGATCTGGCCCTCAACGCCAACCTCTGGGATCTCAGCGCCCATCCGGCTGATCCCCAGCAGGAGCAGCTGATGATCGTGCTGGTGCATACCGCCCTGAGCCGGCTGCGGCGGGAGTTGCCCGGCTGCAGCATTTCGGTGGCGGCTGCGCCCATGGCCCAGGCGGCCCTCAAACGCCACGGTTTCGTGGTGGATCCGGGCGGGATCCGTGCCATGGGCCTCAGCCTCTGAACA
>JBDKGF010000209.1:0-4349 GCA_039798305.1 Cyanobacteriota bacterium | reverse complement strand
AGGCAGGCCTGAGGCCAGATGGCTGAGGCGACTGTGCAGGGTGCGGGTCAGCAGCTGGAACTCAGGGGTGTGGGCGAATTCCCGCCGCACCACCAGAGCCTCGCCGGACTGGATCGGCAGTTGCAGGGGCAGGCGATGCATGGCCGGCCCCGACAGCTGCAGGCTCAGAGCCGTGCCGTAACCAATGATGAGCTCCTGTTCGGTTTTGCCTTCCCATAGCTGCCGCTGGTAACGCTTCATGCGTACCGGGGAGCTCCAGAGCCCCAGCTGGCGCAGCGCTCGTTCAACCATCGGGTAGGTATCAGCCGGTAGCGCCAGGCTCGGGAAGGCGGCCAGATCGTCAAAGCACAGGGATGGCCGATTCAGCAGGGGGTGGCCCTCGCCCACGAGGCAGTGCACCGGCATCTGCGAGAGGGTGAGGCTGGTGAGATCCGGATCGTCCGGTTCCGGAAGGTCGGGCAGGCCAGCCAGCCAGACATCCACGATCCGCTCGCGCAGCAGCTCCAGGTTGCGCGGCACCCCGACGATGTTGCACAGCCCCAGCGTCCAGCCCTGCGGCACAGGTGTGCACAGCAGGGGACCCGACCAGTAGGTGGCTTCCAGGCGCAGTGGCCGGTGCCCTTTCCAGCGGGCGATCTGATGAACCCGTCGCTCCGCCGCCAGCAGCGGCTCATCCCCGATCAGATCCCATTCGCCATCAAGCTTGTGGCCCTTGATGCCGAACAGGCGCAGGCAACGGCGCGCCAGTCGCGACACGCTCGGTTGGCTGATCCCGAGGCGCTCCGCCACAGCTTCCCCGGTGCGCAGCCAGAGAAGCCCGTCGAGAGCGGCCAGCACGTCCTGCTCGACCACGTCGGATCTGGATCGCAACGGCCCAGCATCGGCCAGCGACGGTGTTCGGTGGCCTTCGTAGAGTTCAGACAGTGCATCGCAGCTGCACATGGCCAAGGGCAGCTGGCGCTTCTGGATTGACCGCGGCGGCACCTTCACGGACGTGGTGGCGCGTTCACCGCAAGGTGAGCTGCTGGTGGAGAAGGTTCTCTCGGTGCAGCCGGATCGGGCAGGGGATCCTGCGGTGCGTGCGATCCGCCGTCTGCTGCGGCTCGCTGCCCCGGATGCTCCGATACCCGAGGGCCTGATTGAGGAGGTGCGGCTCGGCACCACGGTGGCCACCAATGCCTTCTTGGAGCAGAACGGTGCACCCACCGTGCTGGTAGTGAATCAGGGCTTTGCCGATCTGCTTCGCATCGGCGACCAGCACCGGCCCGACCTGTTTGCGTTGGCGATTGAGCGCCCCGACGCGCTCTACCACCGGGTGATCGAGATCCCGGGTCGCATCGGCGCCAATGGCGATGAGCTGGAGCCGTTGCTGCTTTCAGGCGCGCTGCGCCAGCAGCTGGAGCAGGCCTGGGCTGATGGCGTGCGCAGCGCTGCTGTGGCGCTGCTGCATAGCGTGATCAATCCGAGCCATGAGCAGGCTGTGGGCAACTGGTTGGCGTCGTTGGGGTTTGATCAGATCGCCCTGTCGCATCAGGTGAGCCCCCTGCCGCGGTTGGTGCCCCGGGGCCACACCACCGTGCTGGAGGCGGCGGTTGCTCCGGTGCTGAGCACCTATCTCAACCAGCTAAGGGCTGATCTTGGCAGCTATGTGCCGCTGCAGGTGATGCAATCCAGCGGGATGCTCACGGCCCCAGAGACGCTCCACGCCAAGGACACGATTCTTTCGGGGCCGGCTGGCGGGTTGGTGGGTGCCGCCCGAATCGCCGCTGCTGCCGGTTTCCGGCGAATCGTCGGTTTTGATATGGGGGGCACGTCCACCGATGTCTGCTATGTGGAGGGCAGCTGGCCACGCCATCAGCAGGTGGAGTTGGGCGGCGTTCCGATTCAGGCGCCGATGCTGGCGATTCACACCGTGGCGGCCGGTGGAGGCTCCTGTCTCAGCTTCGATGGCCTGCGACTGGCCGTTGGCCCTGATTCCGCTGGTGCCGATCCAGGGCCGGCCTGCTATCGCCGCGGCGGCCCACTCACCATCACCGATGCCAACCTCCTGCTGGGCCGGCTGCAGCCCCAGTATTTCCCGGCGGTCTTCGGGCCTGATGCAGATCAGCCCTTGGATCTCTTGGCGGTGCAGCTGCAGTTCAAGGCTCTGGCCACCGCCATGGGCTGCAGCCCTGAGCAGGCGGCTGAGGGCGCTCTGGCTGTGGCCCTCGAGCGCATGGCCGAAGCGATCCGCCGTATTTCGATCCAGCAGGGCCACGATCTGAGGGAGGCGGTGCTGTGCAGCTTCGGGGGCGCCGGCGGTCAGCACGCCTGCGCCCTGGCGGAGCTGCTCGGCATGCGCCAGGTGTTGCTGCACCCACTGGCTGGTGTGCTGTCGGCTTATGGCATCGGCCTGGCGGATCAGGGGCAACTGCTGGAGCAGAGCGTGGATGAGCGCCTCACTGATGCCCTCCTGCGGCAGCTGGAACAGCGGCTTGAGCTGATGCTCCAGTCCCATCATGCGGCTGGGGAGGGGGCTGCTGGTGGCTTCCGCCTGGAGCGGCGCCTGCATCTGCGCTGGTCCGGCTCTGACCAGGCCCTGCCGGTGAACTGGCCACAGCAGGCCAGCGCCACGGCGCTGGCGGCGGCGTTTCAGCAGGCCTATCGCGCCCGTTATGGCTATCTCCCCACGGGGGCTGGAAGTGCTGCCGGCTGGCCGGAGGTCGAGCGTTTCTCCCTGGAGCTCACGTGGCCAGGCTCCCCGCTGCACGTGCTGCCCCCTGCAGACAGCACGGCGAACGAAGCCCCAACGTCCTTCGTGCAGCTTCACATCCAGGGTGCATGGCAGCGCGCGCCGTTATGGCGGCGTGAGCAGCTGGCGGTTGATCAAGCTGTCACCGGTCCGGCTCTGATTGCCGAGGCCACGGGCACCATCCTGCTCTTGCCGGGCTGGCGTGCTCGCGTGCTGCCGGCTGGTGAGCTTCTGCTGCAGCAGCTTGCCGTTGCGGCTTTGCCGCAGCTGGTTTCCACAGAGAGTCCGTTGGATCCGATCCAGTTGGAGTTGTTCAGTCATCGCTTCATGGCGATCGCCGAGCAGATGGGCACGCGTCTGCAGCAGACCAGCGCTTCGGTGAACATCCGCGAGCGTCTCGACTTTTCCTGTGCGCTCTTTGATGCAGAAGGTCGTTTGG
Source organism: Cyanobacteriota bacterium (assembly GCA_039798305.1). Taxonomy (GTDB): domain Bacteria; phylum Cyanobacteriota; class Cyanobacteriia; order PCC-6307; family Cyanobiaceae; genus Vulcanococcus. Next base: position 1,179 of record JBDKGF010000209.1, on the reverse strand, counting down.
TGGCTAACGCTCCGCATATCCCTGTCCATCTGGGTTCGATGGGGGAGAGCGTTCTGGCGCTGCTCAGGGATGTGCGGAGCGGCGTACTCGACCCTCTGGCCCCCGGTGATGCGGTGGTTTCCAACAACCCGTTCAACGGCGGCACCCACCTGCCGGATCTGACGGTGATCAGTCCTGTGTTTGCCTCCGAGCGACTGGTGGCGTTCGTGGCCAGCCGGGGGCATCACGCCGATGTGGGCGGCATCACGCCGGGCTCGATGCCGCCCCACAGCATCACGATTGATCAGGAAGGCCTGCTGATCGACAACGTTCCCCTGGTGCGTCAGGGCACCCTGCTGGAGGCGGACTGGCGCGAACGGCTCAGCTCAGGAGCCTTCCCCGTGCGCAATCCCGATCAACTGATGGCGGATCTGCAGGCTCAGGTGGCGGCCAATCACCTGGGGGTGGAGCGGCTCCGTGAATGGATCGACGGCCAGGGCCTGCATCAACTGTGCACCGCCATGCGTCAGGTGCAGGACCATGCCGCTGAAGCCGTTCGCCGGGTGATCGATCGGCTTGCCGATGGTGCAGCACGGGTGCGGATGGACTGTGGTGCCGAGATCGTGGTGGCGGTGCAGGTGGATCCAGCTCGCCGCTGTGCTCGGATCGACTTCACCGGTTCTTCGCCGCAACAGCCCAGCAATCTCAACGCTCCGCTGGCGATCACCAAGGCGGTGGTGCTCTATGTGTTCCGCTGCCTGGTGCAGGAGCCGATTCCGCTGAATGCCGGTTGCTTTCAGCCCCTCGAGCTGGTGGTGCCCGAGGGCTCGCTGCTGAATCCCCTGCCACCGGCGGCGGTGGTGGCGGGCAATGTGGAAACGTCCCAGGCGGTGGCCAATGCCCTGTTCGCGGCATTGGGCGTGATGGCGGCGGCTCAGGGCACCATGAACAATCTCAGCTTCGGGAACACCCGCTGCCAGTACTACGAAACGATCTGTGGCGGCACGGGCGCCGGAGCGGGTTATGCGGGTGCCTCAGCGGTGCAGTCGCACATGACCAACTCCCGCCTCACCGATCCGGAGATCCTTGAGCAGCGGCTGCCGGTGCGGCTTGAGCGTTTCACGATCCGCCGTGGGAGTGGTGGCGCCGGCCGTTGGCGCGGCGGTGATGGAGTGGTGCGTGAACTGCGGGCGCTGGAGC
>JBDKGF010000208.1:0-2699 GCA_039798305.1 Cyanobacteriota bacterium | reverse complement strand
GTCATTGCCCGTGCATCACGGTCAAGGTGGTCTCACTGCTGCTGCAGCGGATGGTCGCAGCAATCGCCAGCTGTTGGATGCCGCGGATGGCCTGAGCCGGCCATGACCCCAGATGTGAATGTGCTGGTCGCCGCATCCCGCAGCGACCACCCCCACCATGCGGTAGCGATCGCCTGGTTGGAGGCTGCCCTGGTGTCGTGCCTCCAAGGTGAACGGCTGCGGCTGCTGCCGATGGTCACAGCGGGCTTTCTTCGGCTGGTGACCCATCCGAGGGTGTTTGTGGAGCCCACCCCTCTGGCGGCAGCACAAGAGTTCCTGGCTGCCCTATTGGCCCAGGACGGGGTGGAGTGGATTGCTTTGGGTGAGGAGTGGTCGTTGCTGGAGGCGCTTTGCCGCCAACACCAGCTCGCCGGCAATGCCATCAGCGACGGCTGGATTGCTGCCGCTGTGCTCGCTCGCCAGGAAACACTGGTGACCCTGGACCGCGATTTTCTCGCCCTGCTGCCGCCGCGGCAGCTGACACTGCTCAGCCGCTGACTGTTCCACAGGGCCCCCTCGCGTAGGCCCGCATGCCCCATGCATGGCGCGACGCGCTTTTGGCTGCTCACCTTGGAATGAGCGCTGCGGGCTCTGATGGCGCTCCCGTGAACGGCGCCAGATCCGTCAGGGCCCGATCGCGGTAGGCGCCGTAGCGCCGCCGCTTGTCGCGGATGCGCTCAGGCAGCTCCGGCAGCAGGCCGAAGTTGGGCGGCATCGGCTGGAACTTCTCGCTGGGCGCCTCGGCGATGAAGTGGGTGAGGGCGCCGATCATCGAGGTGGCGGGCAGCTGGAGCGGTTCCTGGCCGCGGGCCAGCCGGGCGGCGTTGGTGCCGGCCAGCCAGCCGCCAGCTACCGCCGCCGCGTAGCCCTCGGTGCCGGTGATCTGGCCGGCGGCCAGTAGGGAGGGCCGCTGGCGGAACTGCAGGGTGGGATCGAGCAGTTGCGGGGCCTCCAGGAAGGTGTTGCGGTGCATCACCCCGAAGCGCACGAACTCGGCGTTCTCCAGCCCTGGGATCATCCGCAGCATCCGTTTCTGCTCGCCCCATTTGAGGTTGGTCTGGAAGCCCACCAGGTTCCAGAGGCGGCCGTCCTTGTCTTCCTGGCGCAGTTGCACCACGGCATAGGCGCGGTTAGCACGGCGCACATCGCGGTCGTTCACATCGCCCCAGCGCGGGTCCCACAGGCCGATCGGCTTGAGGGGGCCGTAGCGCATCGTGTCTTCGCCGCGGCGGGCGAGCTCTTCGATCGGCAGGCAGCCCTCGAAGAAGGTGGCGTTCTCCTTTTCGAAATCCTTGAGCTCGGCCTGCTCGGCCGCCAGCAGCGCCTCGCGGAAGGCGAGGAACTGCTCCTTGTTCATCGGGCAGTTGATGTAGTCGGCGTCGCCCTTGTCGTAGCGCGAGGCGCGGAAGGCCACTGAGAGATCGATGCTCTCGCCCTCAACGATCGGGCTGGCGGCATCGAAGAAGTGGCAGTCGGCCCGGCCGGTGAAGGCGCGCAGCTGATCGGCCAAGGGCTCACTGGTGAGCGGACCGGTGGCCAGCACCGTGATCTGCTCGGGGCCGGGCAGCTCGGTCTGCTCGCGGCGCTCCACCGTCACCAGCGGGTGCTGCTCGAGCGCTTCGGTGAGGGCGGCGCTGTAGCGGCCGCGGTCCACCGCCAGGGCGCCACCGGCGGGCACGGCGTGGCGGTCGGCGGTGCCGATCACCAGGGAACCCAGCCGGCGCAGCTCCTCCTGCAACAGGCCGGCGGCGCGGTCGCTGCTCAGCGCCCCGAAGCTGTTGCTGCACACCAGCTCGGCGAATTCACTGCTGTGGTGGGCAGGTGATCGGCGCACGGGGCGCATCTCCACCAGGCGCACCGGTACCCCGGCGGCGGCGATCTGCCAGGCCGCCTCGGTGCCCGCCAGGCCGGCACCGATCACCAACACCTCTGCGCTGTTTGTCTGCACCGCTGCGCCGCACCCTGGCTTCACCCTACGGGGCAACTGCTGCTGCAGTTGACGCTCCGGTGTGGCGTGATCAGGTTGCGGGGGAAGGATCTGCATCCCTCGCATGAAGCGATCTGTGGTGCTGCTGCTCGGTTCAGCCCTGGGGTTGGCGCTTGTCGCCTTGAGTCCGGCGCGAGCCGAAACCCAGCTCATCTACAGCCTCGATACCACCTGCACCATCGGCCGGGGCCAACCGCAGCCCTGCCAGGTGGAGGCGCTGGAGGTGGGCGACGCCACGGAATACCGCCATCGCCTCGGCGCCCGCACGATCAGCTACCGCATCCTCGAAGATCCCTACGTGCGGATCGAGGGACGCAGGGCCAGCGGTGATCCGTGGAGCAGCGTGCGCAACGCCTGGATCAACTTCAGCGCCAACGAGCTCTGCTTCAACGACCGCGCCTTCTGCGTGGTGAACCCCACGTTTCTGGCCGATGTGAAGGCGGATGCGGAGGGCCCGGCCTTGGAAGATCGCCAGACGGTGGGCCTGGCGTTCGGCCCGAGTGGCCGGGTGGATATCGCCTGTTTTGACGACGGCTGCCGTCGCCTGCTGGAGGCCATTGGACGATGACGATGAAGACCTGGCTTCCCATCAGTGCGGCCTTGTGGATGGGGCTGAACGGTGTTGGGCTGTTGGTGCCCCTGCGGGCCGCCACGCCGCTTCCGGAGGCGGTGC
>JBDKGF010000207.1:0-8960 GCA_039798305.1 Cyanobacteriota bacterium | reverse complement strand
GCGCCTGTCCAATGCCCTGCTCCCCTGCGTGGAGCAGGTGTTGCCGGCTGATCAGTGGGTCCAGCTGGGACGGTTGGCCGTTGCGACAGGGCCCGGTGGCTTCACCGGTACCCGGCTGACGGTGGTGCTGGCCCGCACCTTGGCTCAGCAGTTGGCGATTCCTCTGCATGGCTTCAGCAGCTTTCTCTTGATCGCCCGGCGGCAGCTGGCCTCCCAAGCCCCTGACGAGGCTGGCCGGCGGCTCTGGCTGGAGCAGGTGTTGCCCCGGCGCGGCAGCGTTGTGGGCTGCTATGGCCTGGATCCAGCCGTTCTGGGTGGGGTGGCGGAGCTCGAGCCCCCGCGGCTGGTGCGTCCCGGCGAGTGCTGGGGCGGCGATGGACCCACGCTCGCGGCGGTGGTGGATCCTGTGGCTGATGCGCTGCAGCTCCTGGAACTGGCGCAGCTGGCGCAAGCCGCTGATCTGGCCGGCCCCTGGGCTCCGGTATTGCCGCTGTACCCCACAAGCCCGGTGGAGGGGTTGTGACCCGCTCCCGCTCAGGTCAGCGCCCGGCTGTTCCCCAGGTCAGACCGCCTGGGCGCTCTACCCGCCCAAGGCGAGCAGCCAAGCCTCGGCGTCGGCCTCGGCGCAGCTCGCGTGGCGGCCGCTGGCTGCTGGTGGCCTTGGCTGGAGCAGGGCTGTTGCTGTTCTCTCGCGGCTTGTGGCAGCCACCTTTGCCTCCGCCTCAGATGATCCTGGTGCTGGGTGGCGATGTGGAACGCGAGCGGGTGGCGGCCGAGCTGGCTGAGCGCGATGGCTCGCCTGTGCTGGTGAGCGGTGGGAGTAATCCGGAGTACGCCCACTGGCTGTTCGGGCGCCGCGGCTTGGATCAGGGGCGGGTGCAGCTGGACTACCGGGCCACCGACACCCTCACCAACTTCACCTCGATCGTGGATGAGCTGCGGCGCGCCAAGGTGCGGCACGTGCTGCTGGTCACCAGCAGTGATCACATGCCCCGGGCCATGCTCGTTGGCCGTCTGGTGGCGGGTAGCCGCGGGATTGGGCTCACGCCGGTGGAGGTGCCCTGCGGCGCGCGTTGCACGCCTGAGGGCTGGCGCAAGGTGTGGGGAGATGGTGCCCGTGCTGCCCTCTGGGTGGTCACGGGCCGCGACCTCAGGAGCTGGGTGGCAGAGCGGTTCGGTCCGCTGCTGGAGGAAGCGCGGGGCCGCTGATCAGGCCCTGATCCAGCAGTGCATTGATCTGGGCCTGGCAGGCGGCGGTGGCGGCATCCAGGTCGGCCCGCTTGCGGGAGGCCGGCGGTGGGATCGGTGTACCGATGCGGATGTGCACCGGCACCAGCCGTGCCCGCTTGGATCCGGTGCCGAGGGCCCGGTGGCTGTTGATGATCGCCACGGGCAGCAGCGGCACGCCGGCCCGGGCGGCCAGCAGGGCTGCACCCGGTTGCGGGTTGTTCACCCGGCCATCGGCCTGACGGGTGCCATCGATGAACACACCGGTGGCCCAGCCCTGCTCGAGGCGATCGGTGGCGGTGCGGATCGCCTCGCGGTCACTGGCGCCGCGGGCCACGGGGTAGGCGCCGCAGGCGCGGATGATCGGCCCCAGCACGGGGATCCTGAACAGCTCGGCCTTGGCCATGAAGGCCACGGGCCGGCCCAGGGCATGGCCCAGCAGCGGTGGGTCGAGATGGGAGCCGTGGTTGGCCACCACCACCAGTGCCCCTTCCAGGGGCACATTGCTGTTGCCGGCGGTGCGACCGCGGAACAGCAGCCGGTAGATGGGGAAGACCAGCAGGTAGCTCACCAGCCGGTAGGTGAGGCTGGGCCGGGGCGTGCGCAGCAGCGCCGGCGGTTCAGCCGGCTTGCGGCGCCGGCGCAGCACCCGCTTCACGGCCTGAACGGGCTTGTTCACAGGCCCAGATCGGCGGCGCCGCTGATCTGAGCCGTGGTGATCCCCTCGCAGCTGCGCTTGATCAGGCCGCTCAGCACGTTGCCGGGGCCGATCTCCACGGCCGTGTCGATGCCATCGGCACTGAAGCGATCCATTGTTTCGCGCCAGCGCACACCGGTGGTCATCTGGGTGCGCAGCCGCTGTTTGAGGGCGGCGCCGCTGGTTTCAGGGCTGGGATCGGTGTTGCTCAGTACCGGGATGATGGCGTCGTTGAAGCTCACCCCATCCAGGGTGGCGGCGAAGGCATCAGCTGCCGCTTGCATGAAGGGGGAGTGGAAGGCGCCGCTCACCGCCAGGGGGATGGCCCGCTTGCACTTGAGCGCGCCGCTCACGGCGGCCACAGCCTCGGGGCTGCCCGAGAGCACCACCTGGGCGCTGCTGTTGTCGTTGGCGATCACCACCCCTTCGGTGGCGGCCACCAAGTGATCGAGCTCGGCGCGATCGAATCCCATCACAGCGGTCATGGCGCCGCCCCCGGCGGCGGCCATCAGCTCGCTGCGGGTTTTCATCAGTTGCAGCCCCGTGTTCACATCGAATACGCCGGCGGCGTAGAGGGCCACCAGTTCTCCCAGGCTGTGGCCCGCCACCAGATCAGCCTGGCGGCCCTGGGCCTTGAGGCCATCCACCAGCAGGCTTTCGATCACGAACAGGGCCGGCTGGGTGTTGCGGGTGTCGTTGAGATCGCTGAGCTCACCCTCGGCTTCACCGGTGCAGATGGCCAGCAGGTCGCGCCCCAGCAGCTCGGAGGCGGCGGCGAAGCGCTCAGCGGCGCCGGGCAGCTCAAGCACCCCGGCGGCCATACCCACCTTCTGTGAGCCCTGTCCGGGAAACACCCAGGCGATACCCATGGCCGCTCGCGTTGCACTGTCGGGGGGACATTACGCGGCGGGGCTGAGATCCCAGCTGGCTCAGCCTTGCGGGCCAGCCCAGCGCAACAGCGCTCCGCCCCAGCTCAGGCCAGCGCCGAAGCCGCTGCTGGCGATCAGATCGCCTGGCTTCACGCGCCCATCCTTCACGGCCTCATCGAGCATCAGCGGAATCGTGGCGGCGGAGGTGTTGCCGTAGCTGGCCAGGTTGCTGAGCACCCGTTCATGGGGAATGGCGAAGCGATCGGCCACGGCATCAAGGATGCGCTGGTTGGCCTGGTGCAGCAGCAGCCAGTTGAGATCCGAGGCGGGGGTGCCGGTGCTCTCCAGCAGTTCCTTGAGCACGGCCGGCACCTCCCGCACCGCGAACTTGTAAACCTCCTGGCCGTTCATGCGCAGGGGGGCAAAGCCGCCCACCTGGGCGCTGACGCCACCGAGCACATCGGTGTGGGTGTCGGTCTGGGCCAGGGTGAGGCAGCCGTTGCGGCTGCCATCGGAGTGCATGCGGAAGCCCAGCAGGCCGTTCTGGTCATCCGGGCAGGCTTCCACCGCCACCGCGGCGGCACCATCGCCGAACAGCACGCAGGTGGTGCGGTCGTCCCAGTCCACCCAGCGGCTCAGTTGATCGGCGCCGATCACCAGAGCCCTGCGCATCGCACCGCTGCGCAGGTACTGCCCGGCGGTGATCAGCGCAAACAGAAAGCCGCTGCAGGCGGCGGTGAGATCAAAGGCCACGGCATGGCGCGCTCCGATCGCCCCCTGCACCCGCGGTGCCGTGCCGAACAGGTCGTCGGGGCTGGAGGTGGCCATCAGGATCAGGTCGAGATCCTCAGCGGCCCAGCCGGCATGGTCGAGCGCGGCCTGGGCGGCGCGGCTGGCCAGCACGGTGAGCGGTTCATCCGCGGCACAGATGCGGCGGGCGCCGATGCCGGTGCGGGTGCGGATCCACTCGTCACTGGTGTCGACGCGCTCGCTTAGCTGCTGGTTGCTGACACTGATGGCGGGAACGGCGCTGCCGCATCCCACCAGGGCCATGCCGCAGCGATTGATCTGGCCCAGCCCCACCGGTTCAACCCAACGGTGGGGTCAGTCAACCACAGGCAACGGCGGCCTCGATGCCGCCGGAACTGTCGCCGCTCAGCCTTTGCAGGTCCTCCATCACACCGTGGTTGGCCGCCGAGTGGGCGATGCGCAGCGCGCTCACCACCGAAAGGGCCTTGCTGCTGCCGTGGCCGATCACGCACACGCCGTTCACCCCGAGCAGCAGAGCGCCGCCGTGTTCGGCATGGTCGAGGCGCTTCTTGATGCGGCGCAGATTGCTCATCAGGAAGGCGGATCCCACCTTGCCGCGACGACCGCGGGGCAGTTCCGCCTTGAGCACATCCAGCAGCACGCTGCCCACGCTCTCCAGGAACTTCAGCAGCACGTTGCCGGTGAAGCCGTCGCACACCACCACATCGAACTCGCCCGAGAGCACGTCGCGCCCCTCGCAGTTGCCGGCGAAGCGGAAACGGGTTTCCGCTGCCATCAGCGGATACGTGCGCAGGGCCAGATCGTTGCCCTTGCACTCCTCTTCACCGATGTTGAGCAGCCCGATGCGCGGCTCCCGCACCTGCAACACGTCGCGGCTGTAGATGTTGCCGAGTAGGGCCCATTGGTGCAGGTAGGCGGGCTTGGCGTCCATGTTGGCGCCCACATCCAGCACCAGCACCTGCTGTTCGGGATCCTTGGTGGGGAACAGGGCGCCGATGGCGGGGCGATCAATCCCCTTGAGGCGCCCAAGCCGGAAGATCGCCGAGGCCATCACGGCACCGGAGTTGCCGGCTGAATACACGGCCGTGGCCTTGCCCTCCTTCACCAGATCCATGGCCAGGTTGATGCTGGCATCGCGCTTCTTGCGCACCACGGTGGCTTCTTCATCCATGCCCACCGACACACCGCTGGGCACCAGCTCCAGCAGCCCCTCGCGCTGGGCGCTCTGCAGCTCGTCGGCCAGGTTGAGTTCGGCCACGGCGGCAGCCACCGCTTCAGCCTCCGCCACGAATTTCACCCGCAGCGGCAACCGCCGGACCGCCCGTAGGCAGCCTTCCAGGATCGGTCCCGGGGCGTAGTCGCCGCCCATACCGTCCACCGCCACCCAGAGGCGGTCGGCGTCGTTGATCGGGGTGCCTTCGCTGCCGCCCACGCCCCGCTGCAGCCGGCGCAGGGGATCAAAGACCAGCGGTTGCAGCACCGTGTTGGCCGCACCCGCGGCGGCGCCGGCAGCGCTGCCAGCCACGGACCCTGCCATCGAACCGGCGGCATTGGCGGTCGCCGTGGCCGTGCCCACCAGGCTGGTCACCGCGGCATTGCGGCGATACCAGATCACCAGCCGCCGGATGGCGCGGGGTTGGCCGCGGCGGTTGGTGCCGTGGCCTTGGGCGTCAGAGGGCTTCGGAGGCAACGGCGTCAACGATGCGTTGGAACAGATAACCGGTGCCGCGGGCCGTGAGGATCAGCTCGGGGTTGGCCGGATCGTCTTCCAGTTTGGAGCGCAGCCGGGAGATATGGACATCCACCACCCGGGTGTCCACGTGACGTTCCGGCGTGTAGCCCCAGACCTCCTTGAGGATCTCGCCGCGGCTGAACGGTTCACCGCTGCGGCCCACCAGCAGCTCCAGCAGGCTGAATTCCATGCCGGTGAGGCGGATGCGCTCCTCGCCGCGGTACACCTGCCGCTTGTTGGTGTCGATGCGCAGTTCGCCCACCTGGATGATCCCCGAGTTGGGGATGCCGGCGACACTGTCCTTCTCCACCCGGCGGAGCACGCAGCGAATGCGGGCCTCGAGCTCCTTCGGGCTGAAGGGCTTCACCACATAGTCGTCGGCGCCGAGCTCGAGGCCGGTGATGCGGTCGGCGACATCGCCCAGGGCGGTGAGCATCACGATCGGTACATCCGATTCCTTGCGCAGCTCCTGGCAGACGCCGTAGCCGTCCAGCTTGGGCATCATCACGTCGAGCACCACCAGGTCGGGGTCGGTGCGACGGAAAGCCTCGAGTGCTTCCTGGCCGTCGCAGGCGGTGACCACCTGGTAGCCGATCATCGACAGCCGCGTTTCCAGGATCCGGCGGATGCTCGCTTCGTCGTCCACCACCAGGATGGTTTCCTTGGCGGCGGAGGGAGTTGTGGCGGTTGAGGCCGTCATTGCGCCACTCGCTGTGGACGGGTTAAGTAGTTCGACCTACTGAAAAGGTCGGCAGGCCTCCGGGTTCTGCGGCAGCCACCTTTCTTCATACACCGTTTTGGCCCGCGCCACCAGCCTTTACGTCTGCCAGAGCTGCGGAGCCCAGACCCGCCAGTTCTTCGGCCGTTGCAGCAGCTGCGGCAGCTGGAACACCTTGGTGGAGCAAAGCGCGGCGCCCACCGACAACCGCCGCCGCCGCCCGGTGGCCGCACCTGCCGAGGCGGCGATGCCGGCTGCCCCCCGCCGCTCCGAACCGATCGCGGCCGTGGGGGATCGACCCCTGCAGCGGCTGTGCAGTGGCTACGGCGAGCTGGATCGCGTGCTGGGGGGCGGCTTGGTGCCGGGCTCGCTGGTGTTGCTCGGGGGGGATCCGGGCATCGGTAAGAGCACCCTGCTGTTGCAGAGCGCCCAGTCCATGGCAGCCCGCTATTCCGTGCTCTATGTGAGTGCTGAAGAATCGGCCCAGCAGGTGAAGTTGCGCTGGCGCCGCCTGGCGGAGGACCAGGTTGAGCTGTCGCCCTTGCCGGTGGGTGGGGAGGCCAGTGGCCCTGGACTTCAGCTGCTGGCGGAAACCGATCTGGAGCTGGTGCTGCAGGAGCTCGAGGCGCTGCGGCCCGCCGTGGCGGTGATCGACAGCATTCAGGCCCTGCATGACGGCGAGCTGGGTAGCGCTCCGGGCTCGGTGGCTCAGGTGCGCGAATGTGCCGCCGCCCTGGCCCGCATTGCCAAGCGCCAGGACACGGCCCTGCTGCTGGTGGGCCATGTGACGAAGGAGGGGATGCTCGCCGGTCCGAAGGTGCTGGAGCACCTGGTGGATGCGGTGCTCACCTTTGAGGGGGACCGCTTCGCCAGCCATCGGCTGCTGCGGGCGGTGAAGAACCGCTTCGGTGCCACCCATGAGCTGGGGGTGTTCGAGATGCGCGGCCAGGGCCTGGCCCAGGTGCTCAACCCCAGTGAGCTGTTCCTGGGCAGCGATGAGCCGAGCGCCGGCACCGCCACGATCGTGGCCTGTGAAGGCACGCGGCCGCTGGTGGTGGAGCTGCAGGCTCTGGTGAGCACCACCAGCTACGCGAGCCCTCGCCGCACCGCCACGGGCATCGGCACCAACCGGCTCCACCAGATCCTGGCGGTGCTGGAGAAGCATCTGGGCCTGCCGCTCTCACGCTTCGACTGCTACCTGGCGGTGGCTGGTGGCCTCGATGTGGAGGAGCCGGCGGCGGATCTGGGGGTAGCTGCGGCCGTGGTGGCCAGCTACCGCGATCTCACCCTGCCACCGGGCACGGTGTTGATCGGTGAGCTGGGCCTGGGCGGGCAGCTGCGGCCGGTGGCCCAGCTGGAGCAGCGCCTGCAGGAGTCGGCACGCCTTGGCTTCCGTCGGGCCGTGGTGCCCAAAGGCAGTGGTCTGGCACGGCTTGCCGCCGGGCTGGACCTCCAGCTGCTGGAGGCCGCTGGTGTGGCTGAGGCCCTGGTTGCGGCGCTGGGTGTGAATCCGGCCGATGACCGCACCTGATCCAGAGGCCTGGCGGCGTCTGGTGTTGAGGCTACGCCTCAGAAATACACGTCGACGCTGCCGCGGCCGCTGGTCTTGAGCCAGTTCTGGGCCTCGATGTAGTTGTTGGGGGCCAGACGGATCGCCTTGGTCCACAGATCGGCAGCCTGATCAAAGTGGCGATCCGCCAGATCGGCATCGCCTTTTTCCTCGGCCAGGGAGCCCAGGTGGTGATGAATCACCGCCATGTTGTTGAGGGCCTGGGGCATCTTGCTGTTGAGATCGAGGGCCTGGCCGTACTGCTCCAGGGCCTTCTCATGCTCGCCGTTGCTGGCATACACCAGAGCCATGTTGTAGAGGATGAAGGCGCGGTCGTTGGGGTCTTCCTCCAGCTTCAGGGCTTCGGCGTAGTTGTCGAGAGCTTCTGCGTATTCGCCGTCCGCCTGGGCGCTCATGCCGTCGCGGTAATACGCGAAGGCCTCCTTGGCGCGCTGGTTGGTGGGCAGCACCTTGAGGATCAGGTCGGCCATCACCGTGAAGCTCTTGTCGATGAAGTTGTCGTTGCGCTGGGAGCGGGGCACGGCGGTTCGGGGAGCTTCGTGGGCCCATCCTCACCTGCCTGCTGCGCCGGCTGCCTGGGCTGTTCGCACTCCCTAGCCTGAGAGCCATCCACAGCCAGCCCCGTGAGCAGCGGTCCTGAATCCGCCCCGCAGCCGGTGGCTGCTCTGCTGCTGGAAGTCGACGGAATGAAGTGTGGCGGCTGCGTGCGCGCGGTGGAGCAGCGCCTGCTGGCCCAGCCCGGTGTGCGCCAGGCCAGCGTGAGCCTGCTCAATCGCACCGCCTGGGTCGGCCTCGATCCCGCTCTGCTGGCCGAGGCCGACCGTGATCCAGCTGAGGGGCTGATCGAGGCTCTGCTGGCCATGGGCTACCAGGCCCATCGCCGCGAGGAGCAGGCGAGCACATCGGCGGAGCGTGCTCAGCAGCAGAGCTGGTGGCAGCGCTGGCAGCAGCTGGTGGTGGCCTTGCTGCTGCTGCTGGTCTCGGCGGCGGGGCACCTGGCGGAGATGGGCCAGCTGCCTCTCCCCTGGTTGGCCGAGATCCGCGTGCATGCCCTGGTGGCCACCCTGGCCCTGGCCTTGCCGGGCCGCCCCATCCTGGTGCGGGGACTGCGTTCGGCCCTCGCCGGCGCCCCCGGGATGGACACGCTGGTGGGCCTGGGCATGGCCAGCGCCTATGCCGCCAGCCTGGTGGCGCTGATCTGGCCCGCAGTGGGTTGGCAGTGCTTCTTCAACGAGCCGGTGATGCTGCTGGGCTTCGTGCTGCTGGGTCGGTTCCTCGAGGAGCGTGCCCGCTTTCGCACCGGCCGCGCCCTGCAGGAGCTGGCGCGGCTGCAGCCCGATGAGGCGCTTCTGGTGGTGGGCGCGGGGCCTGAGGCG
>JBDKGF010000206.1:0-10606 GCA_039798305.1 Cyanobacteriota bacterium | reverse complement strand
CTCCAGGGCACGGCCGCACCCTGGCGGAGGAAGCCGGTGGCCTCAGCGGTGCGCCGCTGCGCGGCCGTGCCCTGGAGGTGCTGCGCCGGCTGCGGGCGGTGGCCGGGCCTGGCCTGCCGCTGATCGGTGTGGGCGGCATCGATTCGCCGGAGGCGGCCTGGGAGCGCATCAGCGCCGGGGCCTCCCTGATTCAGCTCTACACCGGTTGGATCTACGAGGGCCCGCAGCTGGTGCCGGCGATCCTTGAGGGCCTCTGCCAGCAGCTTGATCGCCATGGCTTCCGCACCATCGGCGAAGCGGTGGGCAGCGGCGTGGGCTGGCGATAGTTTGCGGGCAGTGGGCAGCTGAGCTGCGGTGGCGCTCTCCGGGCTTCAGGATCAGCTGGCACCCCTGAAGAGTTGGCTCTTCCCCCGGCGGGTGTACCTGCAGCTCGAGGATCAGGCTCTCACCACGATGGTGCTCGATGGCGAGCGTGTGGCTTGGCAGGAGCGGGTGCCGCTGCCCGAGGGGCTGTGTGAAGCCGGTGAACCGAGAGCCATCGAGGCTCTGGGGGATCTTCTGGGCGATCTGTTGGTGGAGCGTGGCTACGCCGGTGCCCGGGTGAAGGCCGTGCTGCCGCGAGCCGCCACCGCCTGGCGGGTGATCGAGTGGCCTGATGCCTCCTGGCCGGACCACCCCGAGCTGGTGGTGCGTCAGCAGCAGCAGGGGCTGGATCTGCCCTGGTCACTGCAGGACGCGGATCTTTTGTTTGAACCTCTGATGGGCGCCCAGCCGCGCTCGTTGCTGGTGGCGGTGCAGCGGAGCTTGCTGGAGGCCTGGATTGAGGTGTGCAACCAGGCTGGCGTGGCGCTCGATGGTGTGGAGGCCCTGCCGATCTGCCTCTGGCGCGCAGTGAGACCACAGCTTCAGGCTGATGAGGGTGTGCAGGTGTTGCTGCAGCTGGAGCCGGATCAGAGCTGGCTGCTGGCTCTGGATCAGGGGCAGCCGCTCGGCGAGTGGTCGATGCCAGCGGCCAGTGATCCCGAGGAGTTGAGCCTGGCCTTGGCTCGATGGCGGCGGCGCTACAGCCCCGGCGCCGCGATCGTGTTCGGTGGCGATCCCGCCAGTGCCGAGCTTCTGGGCTGCCCCGCCAGCGGCTTCTCCAGGGGTGATGGTGTGCCGGCGCTGTGGGGACTGGCGGAGGCAGAGCAGCGGCGATGAGCATCCCCAGCTGGCTGGAGAGCGATGGCGACCTGCTGCGCCAGCGGCGGCTGGAGCGGGGGTTGGCAGCAGCGGCGGAGCCCCTGGTGCCGGCGCGGGGGCTGTTGCTGCGCGGTGCGGCGCTGGGTGGTGGGTTGTTGGTGGCGGTGCTGGTGCTTTGGGTTGGGGTGCGCTGGCGGCAGGCTCAGCTCGAGCAGCAGTTGCAGGGGCTGCAGGGGATTCCGGCCCAGGTGCAGGCCTTCGAGGCCAGGGCGCTGGCCCAGCGCCGCAAGCTCAGCACCATTCAGCGCAGCAATGAGGGTTTGGCGAAAGGGTTGGTGGCGGTGTCATCGGGCTCAGCCCTGGTCGCCCAGCTGGCGGCGATCACCCCGCAAGGCGTTCAGCTCACCGATGCGCAGGTGCAGGGCGGCAGTCTCAAGCTCAAGGGTGTGGCTGCTGATCCACAGGCGTTTCGGCGGGTGAATGCCTTGACCCTGCTGTTGGCTGAATCCTCCCTGTTTGAAGCCAAGGGCGTGAAGGTGGTGAAGCTCAGTCGTGATCCCGCGAAGCCCGCAGCACCGGTGGAATGGGATCTCACGGCGGCGTTCGCCACCCTGCCGCCCAATCAGCAGGTGCGGCTGCTGCAGAAGCTTGGCGCTGACGGCCTGGCGCGGCGCCTGCAGATCCTTGAGCGGGCGGGGGTGCTGCCGTGACCAACCTGCAGGGCCGTTCTTCCGCCCGCATCAGGCGGGAGTGGTGTTTGCTCGGGGTGCCTGTGGCAGCCGGTGCACTGTTGAGCCTGGGTGCGGCGGCGGGAGTGCTCTGGCCCAGCTGGCAGCAGCTCCAGCTTGCGCAACAGGAGTTGGACCAATTGGAGGAGCAGCGCCAGCGCCTGCCGCTGTTGCGGGCCCAATTGCTCAAGCTCAGCGACAACGTGCAGGAGGCCGAGGAGCGCAGCCGCCAGATCCTGGGCCTGATCGCCGGCAGTGGTGAGATCAGCACGTTTATGGCTCAGCTGAGTGCAGAGGCCCAGCGCAGCGGCGTTGTGCTCGATGGCTATGAGCCGATCACCACTTCCGCACCTGAGGCTGAGGCGGCACCCGCTAAACCCAAGCCCGCCAAGGGCGAGCCGCCGCCTCCACCCCCGGATCCTCTGCTGGCCCCAGGCCTGCAGAAAACCTCGCTGTTGCTTACGGCCAGGGGGACTGGGCCCCAATTGCTGGACTTTCTGCGCCGACTCGAGCAGCTGAGCCTGCTGGTGGTGCAGAGCGATCTCAGCCTCAAACACGAGCTCAAAGAGGCCGGCAAGCCAGGCGAAGCTCCTGCAAATACCACCAACCTGCGCCTGAATCTCAGCGTCTACAGCGAAGCGGAGCCGCGACCCAAAGCCCCGTAAAGCCTGGCCGGGCCTGGTGTTTACCGATACGATCCGCCCAAAACTGCGCGAGATCAAGGGTGAAACGGCGTTGTGGCCTGGTTCTGGCCTTGCTGGCCGCAGGCGCACCGCTGGCGCCCCTGAGCGCGGCTCCTCGACCTGATGCGTCGCCACCCGCGGACACGGGATTCCCCGCGGCTGCGGGTGCAGTGGCACTCAGCGTCAGACGCTCACCAGAGGGGGTAGAGCTGGTCATCGAGGGCACAGGCGCTGCCCCGGTGTTGCAACAGAGTCGCGATGGCCAGGCCTGGCGGGGAGAGCTGCGGATCGGAGCGCCCAGTGGCCTGCGGCTGGGGCCGCAGCGGTTGACGTTGCCCGATGCCGGGTTGCAGTCGGTGAGTTTGCAGGGCAGTGGCAGTGACTACGCCATTGAGGTGGTACCCGTTCAAGGAGCACCTTTGGCTCGACCTGTGGTGAGTGCGGACGGTCGCAATCTCGTGATCACGTTCCCGGCTGCTGCTGTGCAGCCCACGCAGCGAACGGCAAGCCTCAATCTGCAGGACCTCGGCCGCGTGCCGCAAAACAGCTTTGCTCCTCCGCTGCAGCCACGGGCTGTTGCGCCTCCGCTTGGCGATATGGCGGTGGGAAGCATGGTGTTGCGTAATCAGAGTTATGTGAATGTCTCAGGGCCGAATGTCACGCTCACCTTGCGCAATGCACCAGCCAAAGACGCATTGATGTCGATTGCGCAGTTAGGTGGTTATGGATTTGTTTTTGTCGATGATCAGCCTGCTTCTACGTCTCAAGGCAGTCAATCTCCGGTGATTCAGAACGGTTCATCTGCTGTAGCCACTGGGCCGTCAACTGTTCAGGCTGGTCGATCTGTGACGATGGCATTCCGCAATGAGAGCTATGCAAGGGCTCTCAACAGCATTCTTCTGGCGGCAGGCTTGCAAGGTAAAAAAGACGGTAATACGATTCTTGTTGGCGTCAATGTGCTGGGCAAGGGGTTTGGTTCTCAGATTTCAAAGGTCTATCGCCTGAATCAGGCTTCGGCGAGTTCGGCTGCTGATTATCTTGCCAGCCTTGGCGCTTCGATCACCAAAATTTCGGTGATCACGAATTCTGTCTCTCAGGGGACTCCCCTGGCTAATGATGTTGCCGGCAGTCAAGCCACGCAGCAAACTCAGAAGCAGGACATCACGACAACGGAAACCTACGGCGGAGGGTTGGGGCCTTTGCGTGGCCTGATTGGCACCACGGACTCTCGCCTGCAGACGATTACGCTCATTGGCGATTCTTCGCAGGTATCTGTTGCTGAGAACTACCTAAGACAGTTGGACTTGAGGCAGCGGCAGGTTGCATTGACCGTGCGTATTCTAGATGTAAATCTTGATAACTCGAGCGAAATTGATAATAGCTTTGCTTTTCGCTATGGAAGCAACTTTATTGTCAATGATCAGGGGCGGTTGCTGGCCGCATTTGGGAGGAATCTGCCGGCGCAGTCCTCGAGCTTTGATCAATTTGAGGAAACCACGCAAACATCTGCGTCTGCGCGTTCGTCCGGCGGCTCGAGAAATACCAGTTCCTCGCGCGCTTCTAGTGAGGGCCAGAGTTCGAGCGCGGGCTCTAGTGCGACTACGCAGGCCAGTGATTCTGTGGCTGATACCTATCAGCTGACGGATACCTACACAACCGAAGAGCTAAAAAAAATCAATGATGTCTTGCAGAAAACCAGTGGAACGGTCGTTTACAAAAATGATGTGACCGGGAAGTATGAGACCCTGCCTGTTCCGGCGAATGACGGCTATCGTGAGGCGACCGAAACAAACATCAGCAATATTACAAATCTCATCTCGGCGATTACAGGCCGAGAGACTTCGGCGTCGCGAACGAATACGTCCTCGAACACGCGATCAGATGGATCCGATGCTTCTTCTGGTTCATCCAGTCAATCGGGTCGTTCGTCGAATGCTCAGTCAGACCGGTCTACTAATAAAAATAAGTCGTCTACGTCCAGAAAACGTCCAAATCCAGGCTTGAACTACCCTGATAGCGAATTCTATGATTTTCTTCAGGCTCAGATTGTCTCCAAATCGACAAAAATTCTCGCTAGTCCAACGCTGATCCTCCAAGAGGGAGATGAGCCTTATTCAGGGTCTGATGCAGAAAGGATATCGACCGATGGCAAGGTCGGCCGCTCGCGCACGAATGAGGCTTTCGTTCGGGTTGGTACGCAGTACGTAACCGCTTATGCAGTGAAGCAGGATATTAACGGGAATAACTTCTGCGAGCCTAAATTTGGAAACGCCGGCCTAACATTTGGGGCACGCGTTGATAAGATTGATGACAATGGATTTGTGACTTTTTCACTCTCGCCTGAGATCTCTGCGGCAATTGGAACTCAGCAGATTGATCGCTGTGGAATTATTTATCAAATCAACGATCGTTTGCTTGATACCGGCAAGGTGCGTGTTCGGGATGGGCAGACGCTGATTCTTACGGGTGTGATTTCCGACGAGGATCGTTCTGTGGTTACGAAATGGCCAATTCTTGGGGATTTGCCTTTGGTGGGGCAGTTCTTCAGGCGCAGCTCGGGTGATCGCCGTAAGAGCGAGCTTGTGATCATGGTGACGCCGCGCGTGATCAAGGACGACCAAGGCGGGATGTATGGCTATGGCTATCAGCCTGCAACCAACGATGCCCGTGGCTTCGTTTATTCCGGCGGCTGAAAATTGTTAAAAGGGCGTTGGTGCAAACAGCTTTAAGGCAAGCGGTGCAAGCTGCTGGAACAGGCCCCCGGCTGTGCGCAGCAGCCCGGATCCGTAGCCGTTGCCTGACTGCTTTTTCTCTTTCCTCTCAAGCTGTTTGAGTTGATCGCGTAACTGAAGGGCTGTCGCTGGATCTCCCTGTTGCTCGAATAAGGCTGCGGCATAGGTGATGTCTTGTTGGGCGGGCTCTGTTTTCGCCTGCTGCGAGCGGGTGATGCCTCGTGCCAGCCAGGTGATGGCTGCATCGGGATTTTTCAGGAGAGCGCGATTGAAGTAATCCTCTGCTTCCACCAGTCGCCCCTGCTGAGCGGCTTCAACGCCTGCGTTATGCATCGCGGCGTAGCTGCTGGCTTCGGCGCTGACGCCAGTGGCTCCTTTCCAGTGACTACTGGCAAGAGCGTTGGGATCAAGCTTGGCGCCGCTGAGGTCTGCCTCGCGCAGATCGGTTCCCTCGAGGTTGGCCCCCCGGAGGTCGGCACCTCGCAGTGAGGCCCCTAGGAGCGAGGCAAAGCTGAGGTTGGCCTGCCTGAGATCTGCCCCATCCAGCCGTGACCGGCTCAGGTTGGAGCGCTGCAGCTGGGCACTCACCAGTTCCGCATCGCGGAGGTCGGCATGCACCAGATCAGAGTCCTGAAGCTTGCAGCGCTTGCAGCTGCCCTGCTCCAGCAGGCGCATCAGATCGGTGCCACTGCGAGTCTGCGAGTGGCCCGGCTGGCTCGTCACCAGCGACACAACCGTGAACCCTCCGATCAGAGCGGTATGGATCAGGGGTGAGTGCTGAGCCATCTCCAGCGGGGCAAGGCTGCAGGCTGGTTGTATCGGATGGGCTCTGCAGCGGCGAACACCCACGTGCCTGTTCGTGCAGCTGGTTCCGCCAGGCTGCAGGCTGGGGGCAGCTACGCAGCGCTTTTGAGCGGGGTTGAGCCCCATGGCGGCAATCAGGACGCGTTGGCGCGCAGGCTGGGTTGCCGGCCTGATCAGCTTCTGGATGCCAGTGCCTCCCTGGTGCCGTTTGGCCCGCCGGGCTGGTTGAAACACCAGGTGGCTGCGGCCTTGAGCGGCTCGGCTCTGCGCTGTTATCCCGACCGTGAGCAGTGGGAGCTGCGCCAGGGCATCGCCCGCGCCCATGGGCTCGATCCAGCGCAGGTGCTTCTCGGCAACGGTGCCGCCGAGTTGTTCACCTGGGCTGCCCGTGATGCGGCCACCACCGGTTGCAACTGGCTGTGTGCGCCCGGTTTTGCCGACTATCACCGCGCACTCTCCACCTGGGACGCGCCGTTTTCATTGCTGCCGCTTCCCTTGCGGTGGCAGAGCCAGCCTTCCTGGACCTTCCCTTCGCTCACGGCTGCCCCTGGCGAAGCGGGTGGGCTCTGGATCACCAATCCGCACAACCCCACGGGGCAGCTCTGGAGTCGCAGCTCCCTGGAGCCGCTGCTGGATCGCTTTGCGTTGGTGGTGGCCGACGAAGCTTTTCTGCCCCTCACGCCCGGTGGTGAGGCCGAGAGCCTGGTGCCCTTGTTGGGGCGCTATCCCAACCTTGTGGTGATCCGCAGCCTCACCAAGTTGCTCGCCATCGCGGGTCTGCGTTTGGGGTACGCCCTGGGCGATCCGGCTCGTCTGCAGGCCTGGCAGGGGTGGCGTGATCCCTGGCCGGTGAATGGCTTGGCCGCGGCGGCAGGCGTGGCCTGGTTTGCGAACCGTGCGCGCGCCGATCGGTGGACGCAGCGCGTGCAGCGTTGGACAGCCCGCGAGGGAGCGTGGATGACGCAACAGCTTGCGAGCTTGCCTGGTGTCACCCCGATGCCGTCGGCTGCCAACTATCTGTTGATCCGTGGCGAGTGCAATGGCGAGCCTGTGTCGCTCCAGCCGTTGCGTGAGGCGTTGGAAATACGGCATCGCATCTTGCTGCGCGACTGCCGCTCTTTTGAAGGCTTGGACGAAACCTGGTTGCGCATCGGCTACCAGAGCCGTCGCGACAATCGCCGCATCATCCGAGCGATGCGTCAGGAGCTCAACTCCATCAGCAATCCCGCCAACAGTTGATCCGCATCCCGCACCGCCAGCCGCTCCATCCCGGCCCGCAGTTGCAGCAGCGGATCCACGGCCGGATCACAGCCCCGCAGACGCGGCCCCAGCAACCGCCAGATCGCCTGTTCCAGGGCGGGGTGCTCAGGCGGGTGCTGCCACACGATCACGGCTGCACCGAGAGCAGCAGCGGCACCGGCGTTGGCGTCCTGGTGTTTGTCGGCGGCCTGTGGGAAGGGCACCAGGATCGAGGGGCTGCCGCACACCGCCAGTTCACTGAGGCTGCCGGCCCCGGCGCGACTGATCACGAGATCGGCGTGCTGCAGCAGGCCCGCCACTTCATCGCTGAAGGGGCGTTCGGCGTAGGCGGCGTGCTGCAGTTGGCCGCTCTCAGGATCGTTGCCGCCGCTCAGATGCACCACGCGGCAGCCGGCGTTCAGCAAGCGAGGCAACACCGGCCGCACCATGCGATTCAGGCCCACCGCTCCCTGACTGCCGCCCATCACCACCAGCAAGGGCCCGGGACCGGCGGGTACCCAGTCGGGCAGGGTTGCGGGCTGCAGAAACTCGCGTCGCACCGGGGTGCCCGTCACCCGTGGCTGGGAGCTCTGGAGCCGCTCGGCGGCCTGGGGCAGCCCCACGGCCACCTGGGTGCAGAACCGGCCCAGCAGCCTGGTCACCCGGCCTGGCACGCCGTTGGATTCATGCAGCACCACGGGTACCCCACACCACCGGGCGCCGAGGATCGCCGGCGCGGCGATGTAGCCGCCGGTGCTGAATACCACCCTGATGCCTTTGCGGCGGATCAGCTGGCGCACGCTCCAGCTGGCACCGAGCAGCCGCAGCAGGTTGAGCAATTTCTGTAGGCCACGCCCCTGCAAGCCTCCGGCCTGCACCGTGTGCAGCGGGATCTCCTCGGGTACGAGCTCGGTTTCCAGCCGGTCCGGTACCCCCAGCCACTGGATCTGCCAGTCGGAGGGCAGCGCCTGAGCCACGGCCAGAGCCGGGAACAGATGCCCGCCGGTGCCGCTGGCCGCGATCAACAGGCGGGGCATGGGCGCGGCGGGAAGGCGCGCCTAACTTAAGGGTCGTGTGTTGGTTGAGCCCCAGTGCTGTTGCGCTCTCTCCTGCCGGCTGCCTTCGCTCTGGCCGGTCTGGTGATGGGGGCGATGCCGCTGCGGGCTGCGCCCAGCCTGCAGGCGCTGCAGGATGCCCTGAACAGCGGCTCTGCTGAGGCCCTCAGCGCCGTGCTCGAGCCCGGTCAGGGTCTTGACCCGGATGAAGTGGCGCGTCGCCGCTTGCTCTTGCGCGAGCAGTTTCCGGATGCCAGCTGGACCGTGCAACCCGGCACTCCGCTGAAGGATGGCCGCACCACCACGCAGATCAACGTGACGGGCAGTCGCGAGGACGGGCCCTATCGCTTCCGCTTCGAGGCGCAGCAGCAACTGGTGCTCGGGGCCAACGGCAACCGCTTCAACAGCCAGGAGGTGATCCGCGAGACCTCCATCCTGCGCAGCGGCGAGAACAACCTCAACGTGAGCCTGCTGATCCCCGATGCGGTGCTCACCGGCCAGCGCTACGACATCGATGTGGTGTTCGATGAACCCCTCGATGGCGCCGTGGTGGCCGGCGCCCTCAAACCGGTCACGGCCGGAGAGCTGCTGCGGATGAGCACCCCCGACCTGCAGCTCGAAGCCCTCGGTGGTGGCGGCATCTTCAAGAGCGCTCAGGCGCCCTATCAGCCCGGCACGCAGACCTGGGCCGTGTTGCTGGTGCACCCCAAGGGTGTCGTGGCCGCCAGTAAGCAGGTGCGCGTGGTGGCTGATCGCGCCGCGCTCACGTTCTGAACCAGCGGGCCAGGGCTGAGACATCCAGATCGCCGTGGCCATTGGCCATGAGTGCGTCCTCCATGGCAGCCACCAGCCGGCTCACCGGCAGCTCCAGCTGCTGCGCCTCCGCCGCCTCCAGGGCGATGGCCAGATCCTTGCGATGCAGCGCCAGCTTGAAGCCCAGCGGGTAGTGGTCGTTGATCATCGGGGTGCTGCGGTGCTCCAAAGCCCAGGAGCCGGCCGCGCCGCCCTTGAGGGCCGCCACCACCTGCTGACGATCGAGCCCGAGTCGTTCCGCCAGCTCCAGAGCTTCGGCCACGGCGGCGTAGCTGCCTGCCACCAGCACCTGGTTCACCGCCTTGGCCTCCTGGCCGGATCCCACCGGCCCGAAGTGGGTGATTGCGCTGCCGAGCACCTCCAGCAGGGGCCGGGCCCGCTCCAGATCCTCGGCGTTGCCGCCCACCAGGACCGAGAGCGTGCCGGCTTTGGCGCCTTCCGTTCCGCCGGTGACGGGTGCGTCGATGTAGCGGATCGTCCGTTCAGCGAGGGCTTCCGCTAGTCGCCGGCTGGTGGCGGGGCTGATGGTGGAGCAGTCGATCACCAGGGAGCCGGGCCGTAGGCCGTGAATCGCCGCCTCGCCGGCCTCTGGGCCCAGCAGCACCGCTTCGGCGGCGTGGTCGTCACTCACGCAGATCAGCAGCACTTCGGCCTCGCTGGCCGCTTCCGCAGGGCTGCCCGCCACCTTGGCGCCCGCGGCCCGCAGGGGCTCACAGCTGCTGGCCGTGCGGTTGAACACCGTGAGCCCATGGCCCGCCTGCAGCAGGTTGTGGGCCATCGGTGCGCCCAGGGCTCCCAGGCCGATCCAGGCCAGGTGCGGGTAGGGCGAGGACTCGATCACGGATGGGCGGGGGCAGAGGTTTGGCGGCGCCGCTGTTCGGCCAGGCCCTGCAGCTCCTGGCGATCCACGCGGCCATCGCTGTTGCGATCAGCTTGGCCGAAATGGCGCTGCAGCCAGGTGTAAACCTCGGCTTCGCGGCGATCGATGCCGCCATCGCCGTTGCGGTCGGCCTGTTCAAAGAAGCGCGTGGTGCGCTCGCCCCGCGTGCTCTGGGCTGGGGTGAGATCGTCCGGCCCGAGATAGCCGCGCTTGCGGCTGTCGAGCCGCTCAAAATGGCGCTCGAGGTAGGGCTGACCCTGCACCTCCTGCCGTTGCAGGCGTTGGTCGTTGTTGCGATCGAGCCGCTCAAACAGCAGCCGCATGCGCTGCTGGTACGTCTGCTGTTCCGCTGTCGTCTGAGCCCAGGCAGGAGAGCTCAGGCCCAGGCTGATCGCCAGGACCAGGTGCCCCCATCGCTGCAGCATTCGGCGCATGCCCCAAGGCTATGGAGCCATGGCCAGCGCCAGCTGCTGGCTGCACCACCAAGCTG